>DASXWZ010000162.1:0-1668 GCA_036503375.1 Rhodanobacteraceae bacterium
CGATCAGGCGCGCACGCGGCAACAGGCGCAGCAGCGCGAAGCGGCAGACCGTCAGCACGACCAGCAGATGCGCGATCAGCAGGATCGGCAACGCGCCGACCAGGCTCGCCAGCAGCAGGAGGCGCAGCAGCGCGAAGCGGCGGCCCGTCAGCACGATCAACAGATGCGTGCGCAGCAGGAGCAGGCGCAACAGCGAGCGCGGCAGCAACAACAGCGCGCGGATGAAGCTCGTCAACAACGGGATGCGCAACAACGTGAAGCACAGGCCCGCCAACGCGATGAGCAGATGCGCGCGACGCAGGCGCAGATGCAGCAGCAACGCGCGCAGCAGGCGCAGATGATACAACAGCGCCAGGCGCAACAGCGTGCCGAACAGGCGCGGGCGCAGCAGCAACAGCACGCGCCGCCGCCGCATCAGCAGAACAAGCCGCCACCGAAAAAGAAGGATCACGACGACCAGGACAACGGCCACTGACCCGATCTGGACGACGCCCGCGGAGCTCCGGCTCCGCGGGCGTTTTCTTTTCGACCGCCGGCCGGCGCTAAAATGGCCGGATGCAAATACAGTTGAATGGCGCGCCGCGCGAGTGCGCGCAGGGCATCACGATCGCGAGCCTGATGGAAGAATCCGGTTACGGCGGTGGTCGCGTGGCGGTGGAAGTGAATCGCGAAATCGTGCCGCGCAGCCTGCACGTGAGATACGTGTTGCACGAAGGCGATCGCGTGGAAATCGTTTCGGCGATCGGGGGCGGCTGATGAATGCGCTTCCGCAAACCGCTAAGTGCGGAGAGCACATCGACGATCCGCTGCTGATCGCGGGCCGCGCCTATTCCTCGCGCCTGCTGACCGGTACCGGCAAATACAGGGACCTGGAGGAAACACGGCGCGCGACGCAGGCCGCGGGGGCGCAGATCGTCACGGTCGCCATCCGCCGCACCAATATCGGCCAGAACGAGGGCGAACCGAACCTCCTGGACGTGCTGCCGCTGCATCGCCATACCATCCTGCCCAATACCGCCGGCTGCTACGACGCCGACGAAGCAGTGCGCACCTGCCGGCTTGCGCGCGAATTGCTGGACGGTCACTCGCTCGTCAAACTGGAAGTTCTGGGTGACAAGAAGACGCTGTTCCCGGATGTGGTGCAGACGCTGAAAGCCGCCGAGCTTCTGGTCGCGGAAGACTTCCAGGTGATGGTGTACACCAGCGACGATCCGATCCTCGCCAAACGCCTCGAGGAAATCGGTTGCGTGGCGGTGATGCCGCTGGCCGCGCCGATCGGCTCCGGCCTAGGCATCCAGAACAGATACAACCTGATGGAAATCGTCGAGAACGCGCGCGTGCCGATCATCGTGGACGCGGGCGTGGGCACGGCCTCGGACGCCGCGATCGCGATGGAACTCGGCTGCGATGGCGTGCTGATGAATACCGCTATTGCAGGCGCGAAAGACCCGGTGCGCATGGCGCATGCGATGAGACTGGCTGTGGAAGCCGGTCGCGCCGCATTCCTGGCCGGGCGCATTGCGCGCAAGCGTTACGCTTCCGCGTCGAGCCCGCTGGACGGCACGATTGAGTGACGAAGAAAAACACCTGCGGCGGGTCCGCAGCTTCGTGTTGCGAGAGGGGCGAGCCGGGATTTGACGCGAGATGCGTTGAATCGCATCTCGCGCC
>DASXWZ010000163.1:0-3717 GCA_036503375.1 Rhodanobacteraceae bacterium
CGACACGCGCGCCTTCGTGGTGAAGGAGGATCCGGCGCGGCCGAAGTTCTATTGCCTGTCGATGCTGCCGTATCCGAGCGGCGCGCTGCACATGGGCCACGTGCGCAACTACACGATCGGCGACGTGATCTCGCGCTACCAGCGCATGCAGGGCAAGAACGTCCTGCAGCCGATGGCCTGCGACGCGTTCGGTCTGCCCGCGGAGAACGCCGCCATCGCGCGCGGAGTGCCTCCCGCGCAATGGACGTACAGGAACATCGACCACATGCGCGCGCAGCTGAAGGCGATGGGCTTCGCCATCGACTGGTCGCGCGAGTTCGCCACCTGCAGGCCGGAGTACTACGTGCACGAGCAGCGCATGTTCGTGCGGCTGTTCAAGCAGGGCCTGGTGTACCAGAAGAACAGCGTGGTGAACTGGGATCCGGTCGACCAGACCGTGCTCGCCAACGAACAGGTGGTGGACGGGCGCGGCTGGCGCTCCGGCGCTGTGGTGGAGAAGCGCGAGATCCCGCAGTGGTTCCTGAAGATCACCGCCTACGCGCAGGAACTGCTGGCCGAATTGGACAAGTTGCCGGGCTGGCCGGAAGCGGTCAAGACCATGCAGCGCAACTGGATCGGGCGCTCGGAAGGGCTTGAAATCCATTTCGACGTGGAAGGGGTGGATGAATCCCTGAGCGTGTTCACCACACGCCCCGACACGCTGATGGGCGCGACCTTCCTCGCCGTCGCGGCCGAACATCCGCTGGCAGCACATGCCGCAAAGGACAATCCGCAGATCGCGCGCTTCATCGAAGAGTGCCGTCACGGTGGTGTTTCCGAAGCCGAACTGGAAACGCAGGAAAAGCGCGGCATCGATACCGGCCTCGTCGCGATCCATCCGGTCAGCGGCGAACGCTTGCCGATCTGGATCGCCAATTTCGTGCTGATGGGTTATGGCACCGGCGCCTTGATGGCGGTGCCCGGGCACGACGAACGCGACTGGGAATTCGCGAAGAAATACGAATTGCCAATCAGGATGGTCGTCGTGGACCGCGCGGTGCTCGATGCCGCCGAGGAGATCAGGCACGATCTTGCGAAAGGCGTGGGCGCAGACCCGGTGGGGGCGGCATTGCGCGGCGGCGACGTCGACGCCTACGACACCGGCGCCGCGGTGCAGTTGATCCAAGCGTTCGAGCGCAGCATCCAGGAAGGCGGCGCGTTCACCGGGCACGGCTGGCTGGTGAACTCCGGCGAATTCGATGGTCTCGACTACGAGCATGCTTTCGCAGCGATCGGCGCGCGCCTGGAGCGCGAGCGCAAGGGACAACGGCGCGTCCACTGGCGCCTGCGCGATTGGGGTGTGTCGCGTCAGCGCTATTGGGGTTGCCCGATCCCGATCATCCATTGCGCGAATTGCGGCGCGGTGCCGGTGCCGGAAGAACAGTTGCCCGTAGTGCTGCCGGAAAACGTGGAATTCTCGGGTGTCCGTTCGCCGATCAAGTCCGATCCGGATTGGCGCATCACGACCTGTCCGAATTGCAGCGGACCGGCCGAGCGGGAAACCGACACCTTCGACACCTTCATGGAGTCGAGCTGGTACTACGCGCGCTACACCTCGCCGGGCGCGGACACGATGGTGGATGCGCGCGCGAACTACTGGCTGCCGGTCAATCAGTACATCGGCGGCATCGAGCACGCGATCCTGCATCTGCTGTATTTCCGGTTCTATCACAAGCTGCTGCGCGACGCCGGACTAGTGCATTCGGATGAACCGGCGACCAACCTGTTGTGCCAGGGCATGGTGGTGGCGGAAACGTTCTATCGCGACGACGCCGACGGGCAGCGCGAATGGATCAATCCCGCCGACGTGGACATCCAGCGCGACGAACGCGCGCGGGTGATCGGCGCCACGTTGAAAGCGGATGGCAAGCCGGTGCACATCGGCCCGACCGAGAAGATGTCGAAGTCGAAGAACAACGGCGTCGATCCGCAGACCATGATCGACAAGTTCGGCGCGGACACGGTGCGGCTGTTCTCGATGTTTGCCGCGCCGCCCGAACAATCACTGGAATGGAACGAGGCCGGCGTGGAAGGCATGGCGCGCTTCCTGCGGCGGTTCTGGCGCGAGGTGACGGCGCACGCGTCACAGCCTGATCATCCGGAAGTGGATCCCGCTGCATTGAACGCCGCGCAGAAAGCGCTGCGCCGACAGGTGCACGAAACCATCGCCAAGGTCGGCGACGACATCGGCCGCCGGCACGCCTTCAACACCGCCATCGCGGCGCTGATGGAGTTGCTCAACCACGTCTCCAGGTTCGACGACATGAGCAATGCCGGCCGGGCGGTGCGTCACGAAGCGCTGGAAGCGATGGTGCTGCTGCTGAATCCGTTCACGCCGCATCTGAGCCACACGTTGTGGCAGGTGCTCGGCCATGGCGAGGCGCTGATCGAAGACGTGCGCTGGCCGCAGGCCGATCCCGCCGCGCTGGTGCGCGATTCCATCACCGTGGCCGTGCAGGTCAACGGCAAATTGCGCGGCACGATCGAATTGCCGCCGGCCGCACCGCGTCATGAAGCGGAAAACGCCGCGCTGGCCGAGCCCGCGATCGCGAAATTCCTCGCCGGACAAACGCCGCGCAAGGTAATCGTCGTGCCGGACAAGATCGTCAATATCGTGGTCTAAAACTATCGTCATTCCGGACGCGGCGAAGCCGCGATCCGGAAATCAGCTCTGGTGCGCCGTGAGCTGGATTCGGGATCCGCGTTACACACGGCCCCGGAATGACGGCTGTTATGCTTCCCCGAGTCCCGAGTCAGCGCGCAACGGAGTTTCCATGAAATCGCGGTGGCGGCAAATCACGTTGTGCGTCGCAGGAATTGCGCTCCTCTCGGCCTGCGGCTTCCACCTGCGCCAGAGCGCGGCACTGCCGGAGCCGATGCAGCAGCAGGTGTACTTGAACGTGCGCGGCGGCGGCGAGTTGCCGCGCGAACTGGCGCGCGCGTTGAACGCGCGCAAGGTGAAGGTGCTGGAGGATTCCACACCGGGCACGGCCGAGCTGGATGTTTCGGGAGTGTTCCGCACCGACGTGCTGACCACTACCGGTTTCGCGCGCGTGGGAGAGTACGCAGTGCGCTATCACACCACCTTTTCATTGAAGGATGCCAGTGGCGCGGTAGTGATCCCGGAACAGGCCATCGACATGTCGCACGAGTTCACCTTCGATCCATTCGAGGCGGTCGGCACCGACGCGCAAACCGAAGTGATCGAGCGCGATCTGGTACGCGAAATGAGCGATGCCATCATGCGCCGGCTGGAAGCGATCGGCCGCAAGGGTACCGTGGTCGCGCCCGCCAGCGAAAACGAATCGACGTCTATTCCCGCGTCGCCTTCTTCGGCACCGACGGCGGCTTCGTCTTCGCCGTAGCGCAAAAATGGCTGTCACGCTCGAAGGCTTCCACAAATCGCTCGGCAAGGGCGAACTCGCGCCGGTTTATCTGATCGCGAGCGAGGAACCGCTGTTGCTGCAGGAGACCGCCGATGCACTGCGCGCACGCGCACGTGCGCTGGGTTTCGGCGAACGCGAAGTGCTGGACGTGGAAGCGCGTTTCGACTGGAACGAGCTGGCGCGCGCCGGCGCCGGCCTGTCGCTGTTCGCGACAAAACGATTGATCGAATTGCGCCTGCCCACAGGCCTGGTCGGCAAGGAAGGCTCGGCCGCGATCGTCGAATGGTGCAAG
>DASXWZ010000164.1:0-14632 GCA_036503375.1 Rhodanobacteraceae bacterium
TGTGCACAGGCGCGACGGTTATGCCGCGTTGAAGGCGTTGCTGCCGCCGGCCGAACGGCGCGGACTGGTGCTGATCGATCCGCCCTTCGAGCAGCAGGCCCGGGAATTCGGCGTGATCGAAGCGGCGCTTGAGGAAGCGTACGCGCGTTGGCCGACCGGGGTTTATGCGGTGTGGTATCCGATCAAGCGGCGCGCGGCGATCCGGCCGTTCGAACGCTGGCTCGCGGCGCGCGGCTGGCGAAACGTATCGATTGCGGAATTGCTGGTGCGTGCGGACGATTCGCCACTGCGGCTGAATGGCTGCGGCATGGCGATCGTCAATGCACCCTGGCAACTCGATGCCGCGTTGGCCCCGATATTGGCCGCGCTGCGATCGGTCCTGGCGCAGGAGAAAGGCGCGACGCACACGTTGCGAACCCTGAGGTGACCGCGCCGATCAGGTCAGGCGGTCTTCGGCGGCAGCGTCGTGTCGGTAATTTCAGCCGGCTGCTTCTTCGCCATCCTCAATACGCCCAGATAGTAGGAAACGTAATAACCGACCACCAGCCCGAACAGGCCCATGGTCAACGGGCTGCTGGCATACGGCATCGGCTGCGGGCCGGGCGCGGCCTGCGCGGCCTGCATCGCCGGCCACAACACGGTGAAGCGGTAAGCCAGGCGCGCCAGCAGCAACACGCTGATGGCGATACCGAACCAACTGTGCGGGATGTAGTGCACGCCATCCGCATGGCGTTCGAAGCGCGTCAGCTTCAGTCCCCACCACCCGAGCGCCAGACCGGCGATCAGGCCACCGACGTCAGCCGCCAGCATCCTCGGATTCAACGCCGCGCCGAACAACAACAGCGCGCCCACCACGCACAGGAAAACGACGCGCGTGATCATGCGTTTGGGCTGCACCGGCTGCCGTCCGAAACTGCGGCGGAAGCGGCGGTAATACAGCAGGGCGACCAGGCAGATGCCGATCGCGGTGGAGAGAGCGTGGGGCGAAATGTTCATGAAGACCTTGATGGATCGCGGGATTTGAAAAGCCCGGGTGAACCGCGATCGTCCCTGACCGTCGAAAATCAAAATGCGGACATCCTTGCCCGCGACTTTGGAAAAGCGTTCTGCCCATTGTAGCGATATGCAGGCCCCACCAAAGTTACATTCGTCATGCGATGCGATTCGCATTCTTTCACGCCGGCGGCGGTATAAACGGAACCAGCCTCCGCAGGAGACACCCATGCGCACGCACCATCGCTTTCCGTTCCGCAGTTTCGGCATCCTGCTTCGGTCGGCACTGGCCGCCGCGCTGCTGGCCGCCTGCGCGCCCGCGCCGCTCTACAAGCTCGATGCTTCCGCGGCCACCGCCGCACCTGCCGCCGTGGCGGCCACACCGGAGCGCTACACCGGCCAGGAGGTCGTCTGGGGCGGACGCATCGTCGGCGTGCACAACTTCGCCGACCACAGCGAAATCGAATTGCTGGGTTATCCGCTGGATTCCTCGCAACGCCCGCAGTTCGACCAGGCCGCGGGCGGCCGTTTCATCGCCCTGATGCCCGGCTACGTCGAGGGCATGGATTACCCGTCCGGCGCACCGATGACCCTGCTCGGCCGCGTCGAGGGCGCGCGCAGCGGCAAGGTCGGTGAAGCCGATTACGTGTTCCCGCTGGTGCGCGTCGAGCAGTCGCACCGCTGGACGCCGGAGGAAATGAGCAAGCCGCACGTCAGCTTCGGCGTCGGCGTGGGCGTGATCGGAGTGCACTGACACACATCCTCCCGACGGAGACGAACATCAGTTCTTCGTATCCGGCTCGAAGAAACTCCAGCGCACGGCGGGGAATTTTTCGCGCAGCTCGTGTTCGACGCGGTTGACCGCATCGATCAGTTCGTTCGCGCTGCCGTTGCGGTCGCTGACGTGCATGCGCGCCTTGGTCGCCAGCATGATGTCGTGGCCGAGTTGCAGGGTGATCACATGGTAAAGCTGCGAGACTTCCTCGTGACCCTCGAGGAATTGCCGAAGTTCCGACCGCACGGCGGGTTCGGCGCTGGAGCCGACCAGCAGCGCCTTGACCTCGTTCGCGACCGCCACCGCGACCACCACCAGCAGGCCGCCGATCACCAGCGAGCCGATCGCGTCGAACACCGGATCGCCGGTGAGGATCGTTGCGCTCACCGCGATCAGCGCGAACGACAAGCCCAGCAGCGCGGCAAGATCCTCGCCAAAGATCACCAGCAGTTCGCTGGAGCGGCTGACCCGGAACCAGCGCCACAGTTTCATGCTGCCGCGCGCCTTGTTGATCTCGCGCAACGCGCCCCACATCGACACCGACTCGGCGCAGATACCGAAGACCAGCACCAGGATCGCCAGCCACGCCCAGCGCAGCGGTTCGGGATGTTGCAGCTTGTGTATCCCCTCGTATATCGAATACACGCCGCCGACCGAGAACAGCAACATCGCCACCAGGAACGACCAGAAATACAGCGCGTTGCCCTCTCCCAGCGGATGTTCCACCGAAGGCGGCCGCCGCGACTGCCGCATGCCGAGCAGGAGCAGGCACTGATTGCCGCAGTCGGCGAGCGAGTGCACCGCCTCAGCGGTCATCGAACCGGAGCCGGTGATAAGCGCCGTCGCCAGCTTGGCGAGGAAGATCGCGAAATTGGCGCCCAGCGCCAGCAGGATCGCGCGCAACGAATGCGGTTTGTCGGTGGACATTCGACCTCCTCGAGCGTCGTGCAAGTTTAGCGGCCGCGCTTGCGATCCTGATCGGCGGATCGGATAAAATGAAATTTCTCCTGCTGGCGCGCGAAGCGTCCGGCAGCGCTTTGCATTGCACGCACTCCATGAATTCGACCCTCCTGCAACTGCCCCAATTGCCGCGCAACGCCAATCAGCGCAGGACCTGGGCCACGCCCGCGGGATCTTCATTGGCATTGCTGCTGTGCGAGACCGCGCGTGCGCACGACGGCCTGGTGGTCGCGGTGGAGCGCGACACCCACACTGCACGCGCGCTGGAAGATGAACTGTCGGTATTCGCCGGCGACCTGCCGGTGCTGCATTTTCCCGATTGGGAAACCCTGCCTTACGATCTGTTCGGGCCGCATCCGGACATCGTCTCGCAGCGGATCGCCACGCTCTATCGTTTGCCGAGCGTGCGCCGCGGTGTGTTGGTGGTGCCGGTCGCGACGTTGATGCAGCGGTTGGCCCCACGCGCGCATATCGCGGGATCAGGCCTGTCGATCGCGCGCGGGCAGAAGTTCGGCCTCGCCGACGAACAACGCCGCCTGGAAGCCTGCGGCTACCGCCACGTGCCGCAGGTCAACGAGCCCGGCGATTTCGCCGTGCGCGGCGCGCTGATCGACATCTTCCCGATGGGCACGCGCGAGCCATATCGAATCGAACTGTTCGACGAGGAGATCGATTCGATCCGCAGCTTCGATCCGGAAACCCAGCGTTCGCTGCAACAGGTCGATGCGGTCGAGCTGTTGCCCGCGCGCGAATTCCCGCTGACGGAGGAGGCGACGAAGACATTCCGCGAGCGCCTGCGCGAACGGTTCCCGATCGACGTACGCCGTTGTCCGCTTTATCAGGACATGAAAGCCGGCGTGACGCCGGCCGGAATCGAGTACTACCTGCCGCTGTTCTTCGAACGCACGGAAACGCTGTTCGACTATCTGCACGAAGGCGCGCTGTTCGTGGTGGACGAAGGCGCGCTGCAGACCTCCGAACATTCCTGGGACCAGATCGGCGAGCGCTTTGATCAGCGCGCGCACGATGTCGAACGGCCAATCCTGCCGCCGGTGGAGCTGTATCTGCCGCCGCAGGGTTTGCGGGAACGGCTGAACGGGGTGTTGCGCGTCGATCTCGACGCGAGCGATCCGCGCGCTGCCGATACCGGCACGCATGAAGCCCCGGAATTGCGCGGCGATCACCGGCATGGCGCGTTTACGCAAAAGCTGCGCGAATATCGCCATGCGAATCCGCGACCGCGCGTGCTGATTGCCGCCGATTCCGCAGGCCGGCGCGAAGCGCTGCTGGAACAACTCGCAGCGGCGGAAACGCAGCCGATCGTCGTCACCTCCTGGCAGGAGTTTATTGCTGACGCAAATGCGGGTTCATGGCTGGCCATCACCATCGCCCCGCTCGAGCGCGGTTTCGTTCTCGAACCATCGCACATCGCCGTCTTCACCGAGCGTGAGCTGATCGGCGAGCGGGCGCGCAACGAACGCAGGCGGCGCGTCAGCGAACGCGATCCCGAAGCGATCGTGCGAGACCTGTCGGAACTCGCGATCGGAGCGCCGATCGTGCACGTGGACCATGGCGTGGGCCGCTATCTCGGCCTGATCGCGCTGGACGTGGGCGACACACCCGGCGAATTCCTCGCCATCGAATACGCCAAGGGCGACAAACTGTATGTACCGGTTGCGCAGCTCTCGTTGGTCAGCCGTTATTCGGGCACCGCACCGGAACTGGCGCCCCTGCATTCGCTGGGGGGCGATGCCTGGGAACGCGCGAAAAGAAAAGCCGCGGAGAAGGTGCGCGATGCGGCGGCGGAATTGCTGGCGATCCACGCGCAGCGTGCCGCACGTCCGGGTGTCGCGCTCGACTACGACCGCGCGATGCTGGCCGAATTCGCCGGCGGTTTTCCGTTCGAGGAAACGCCGGATCAGCAGGCCGCGATCGATGCGGTGCTGGACGACCTTGCGGCTCCCAAACCGATGGACCGCGTGGTCTGCGGCGACGTCGGTTTCGGCAAGACCGAGGTCGCGTTGCGTGCCGCGTTCGCCACCGCCACCGCAGGCAAGCAGGTCGCGCTGCTGGTACCGACCACGTTGCTGGCGCAGCAGCACTACGACAACTTCCGCGATCGCCTGGCCGATTTCCCGGTGCGCGTTGAACTGCTCTCGCGCTTCCGCACGAAGAAGGAAAGCACCGAAGCGCTGGCGAAACTCGCCGAAGGCAGGCTCGACGTGGTGATCGGCACGCACAAGCTGCTGCAGGCGGATGTGAAGTTCAAGAATCTCGGCCTCGTCATCGTGGACGAAGAGCATCGCTTCGGCGTGCGCCACAAGGAACAATTGAAGAAATTGCGCGCAGAAGTCGACCTGCTGACGCTCACCGCCACGCCGATCCCGCGCACGCTGAACATGGCGATGGCGGGCCTGCGCGATCTCTCGATCATCGCCACGCCGCCCGCGCACCGCATGGCGGTGAAGACTCTGGTGGCGCAATACGATCCGGCCATGGTGCGCGAAGCGTTCCAGCGCGAACTTGCGCGCGGGGGCCAGGTGTATTTCCTGCACAACAGCGTGGACACCATCGAACGCACCGCTCGCGACCTGGAGAAGCTCGTGCCCGATGCGCGCATCCGCATCGCGCACGGTCAGATGCACGAGCGCGAGCTGGAGCAGGCGATGCTGGACTTCCACCGCCAGCGCTTCAACGTGCTGGTGTGCACCACCATCATCGAATCCGGCATCGACGTGCCGACCGCCAACACCATCGTGATCGACCGCGCCGACCGCTTCGGTCTCGCACAGTTGCACCAGCTGCGCGGACGCGTCGGCCGCTCCCACCATCGCGCCTACGCCTATCTGATCGTGCCCGACCGCAAGGCGATGACCGCGGATGCCGAGAAACGGCTGGACGCTCTGGCTGCGCTGGAGGAGCTGGGCGCCGGCTTCACGCTGGCCACGCACGATCTGGAAATCCGCGGCGCGGGCGAATTGCTGGGCGAGGAACAGTCAGGCCAGATCGAGGAGATCGGTTTTTCGCTCTACACCGAACTGCTGGAACGCGCGGTGCGCGCGCTGAAGTCCGGCAAACTGCCAGATTTCGACTTCGCTGACGAACGCGAAACCGAAATCGAACTGCACCTGCCTGCATTGATCCCGGACGACTACCTGCCCGACGTGCACGCGCGCCTCACCTTGTACAAACGCATTGCCGGCGCGCGCGACGAACCCGCCTTGCGCGAATTGCAGGTGGAAATGATCGACCGCTTCGGCCTGTTGCCGCAGCAGGTCAAAAACCTGTTCGCGGTCGCTGCGCTCAAGCTGCGCGCCACGCCCATGGGCATCCGCAAGCTCGACTTGGGCCCCGGCGGCGGCCGGATGTTCTTCCGCGACAGACCGGATATCGAACCGATGACCATCCTGCGTCTGATCCAGCAGCAACCGTGCGCCTACAAGCTGGACGGCCAGGACAAGCTGCGCATCACGATGGAGCTGCCCGGCGCCATCGAGCGCTTGCGCACCGCGAACGATCTGCTGGATGCGCTGGCGGTGAAGGCCAAGGCGGCGTAATCGTCAGACCGGGATCATTCCGGACGCGGCTGCCGCCGCAACCCGGGATCTGCTGATACGCTGCGCCTTTTCTCGCCGGAAGAAAACGATGAGCGCAACATGCATCGTCACCCAAGCCACGCTGGATGATCTGGACGCGCTGGCACCGCTGTTCGATGGCTATCGAGTGTTCTACAGGAAGCCGTCCGATCCCGCCGCCGCGCGCGAATTCCTGCGCGAGCGATTGAGCCTGCGCGAGTCGGTGATCTTCCTGGCGCGCGACGCAAATGGGGATGCGCTGGGATTCACGCAGTTGTATCCGTGTTTCTCGTCGGTGTCGGCGCGACGGCTGTGGATCCTCAACGATCTGTACGTCGCCGGATCGGCGCGCGGACGCGGCGTGGCGCGGGCGCTGATGGATCGGGCGAAGCGGCATGCGCTGCAGACCGGCGCGCTGCGGCTGGTACTGCAAACCGCACACGACAACGCGCCGGCGCAGGCGCTGTACGAATCGCTGGGGTACGTGCGCAGCGACGGGATGTACGAGTATTCGCTGGAGCTGTGATTCTCAGGCGCGTCGCGCCTGCACCGGTTTCGACATTCGCCGCTGATAGACGAACACATTCGCCGGCGGCATGTTGCGCCACGCCGTGCCGGCGCGTTGCGCCTTGAGATCCAGCTCCTGCAGCAGCGAACGCGGCACCGGACTGATCGGCCCGTAGGTGAATTGCACGAAACGCCCGCGCGGCCCGAGCACCGCAAAGGCGGCGCGCAGTATTTCGCGCTGGACGTGCTGGGGCATGTAGAGCAGCCCCAGGCCGCTCACCACCGCGTCGACGTGGCCGTCTTCATCCAGCACGCCTCGGCGCTCGGCAATGGCCTGCACGTCGCGCGCGTCGCCGCACTCCACGTGCACCGAGGGGAAGCGTTCGCCCAGCAGCCGGTGCAGCGCTTCGTTGAGTTCGATCACCAGCAGGTTGCGCGGCGTGATGCCATTGTCCAGCAAGGCGCGCGTGAACGCGCCGGTGCCGCCGCCGAATTCGATCACGCGCCGTGCATGGGGCGGCAATTGCTCAACCATCAAGCCCGCGAGCTGCCGCCCGGAAGGCGATACCGCCGCCATCGCGAAAGGATTGCGCAGCCATTCGCGGAAGAAGGTCAGAGCGGGGTTGGCGTCGGCGGCCAGACCGGCGCCGTGCGAGCCATGCGTGCGGTAATCGGTACGACTCATCACGCGGGTTGTAGCACGGCAAAGTCCGCCGCGCACGCAAAAGTGGGCGGCGCAGAGGCCGCCCGCCGGATCAGAAGCTGATCAATGATGATAGTAACTGCCGTGGCTGTCGTGGTCGTCGTCACCGTCACCGTGCCAGCCATCATCACGATCATGCCAGCCATCGTGGTCGTGCCCGTCGTGGTAGTAGTCACCGTAGGAACGGCCGTAGTACACGGTGCCGTACACCGGGTACGGGCTGTAGTACACCGGCGCCGGGCGGTAGTACACCGGTGCGGGCCGGTAATAGTACGCAGGCGGGTAGTAGGCCGAGTACGCCGGATAGTAGTAGTTGCGCGGGTAGTAACCGCGATAGCAGTTGACGCAGTCGTTGATGCCGATGCTGTAACCCGGCCCGTAAAAGCCGAGCCCGACGCTGACATGCGTGCGCGCGAACGCCGTCGGCGCGGCGAGCGCACCGGCCAGCAGCACGCCCAGACCGATCAGGCCGCGGCGAAGAATTCGTTTGTTCATGGTTGTCTCCGAAGCAAGATGCTCCGGGGCGAATGTTGGGACGGGCCTGATGAATATCTACTGAGCATGCGGGCTTTGTCGTTCAGCTTTTCCGGCGCAGCAGCCAGCACCCGTGGATGTTCGGGCGGCGCGCGAAGTCGGGCGGGATGCTGGCGCGGCCGAAGTCTTCGATGTCGAAGCCTTCGAGTGCTCCGGCGCCCAGCCGGAACCGCCGCGCATTGTTGGAGAACACGATCACGCCGTCGCGTTCCAGCCCTTCCGCGCAGGCGAGCAGCAAGGGCACGTGATCGCGCTGCACGTCGAAATCCCCGGCGCGTTTGGAATTGGAGAACGTCGGCGGATCGACATAGATCAATCCGTAGCGACCGTGATCGGCCTGCAGGAATGTCACCGCATCCGCCTGCGCCAGCCTGTGGCGCGCGCCGCCGAAGCCGTTCAAGGCCAGATTGCGCGAGGCCCACTCCAGATAAGTCGCGGAAAGATCGACGCTGACGGTTTCGAGCGCGCCACCAGCCGCGGCATGGACCGATGCGGCACCGGTATAGGCGAACAAATTGAGAAAGCGTTTGCCCGCTGCGAGTTCGCGCAAACGGGTGCGGACGACGCGGTGATCCAGGAACAGGCCGGTATCGAGATAGTCCGTGAGGTTCACTTCGAATCGCAACCCGCCCTCTCCCACGATCAGCGCTTCGCCGCGGTCGTCGAACCTGCCGTATTTCGACCCGCCCTTGCCGCGTTGCCGCACCTTCAGCGCGATGCGCCCGCGCGGCACTTCCAGCGCTTCGGAAGCGGCGCGCACGAGATCGCGCAGGCGCGTGCGAGCAGCCTCGGCGTCGACCGTCGCGGGTGGCGCGTATTCCTGCACGTGCAGCCAGGTCTGCGACTGCACGTCGCGATAGACATCGATCGCGGCCGCGTATTCCGGCAAATCGGCGTCATAGGCGCGGAAGCACGTGACATTCTCGCGTGCGAGATACTTCTTCAGATGACGCAGGTTCTTGGCGATGCGGTTGCGCACCATCTCCGCGCCGGGCGACAGCGGTTTGCTTGCCCGAGCGGCCTGATCGCGCGGAGCGATTTCGCAGACCAGCAACTCGCAGGCGATCGCGCCGTTGTACAAGACGTAACGCTTGTCAGGATGCAGACCGAGGGCGTGCGCGGGGTCGGTGTCGCCAGATTCGGCTTGCGCCACCAGCACCGCCGCTCGCCAGCCGGAGAAATCCGCGCGCAAACGTTCGCCCAGGGTGCGGTACAGCACGCGCACCCCATCGCGCTCGCCCATGCGCTCGCCGTACGGCGGATTGGTGATCAGGAGGCCCTGCTCGAAACCCGGCGGGCGTTGCAGGTGCGCGACGTCGTGCCGCTGCAAATGGATGAAGCCCGCCACGCCCGCGCTCTGCGCATTCTTCTTGGCGACTTCGATCATCAGCGGCGCCGAATCGCTGCCGAAGAAACAATCGCGCAGCGAACGCAGGCCCTCCTGCGCACGCGTCTCCGCTTCTTCGTGCAGACGCTGCCACAGCGCGACGTCATGGCCGCGCCAGGCAAGGAACCCGAAATATTCGCGCCGCAATCCGGCGGCCACATCCGCAGCCATCATCGCCGCTTCGATCACCAGCGTGCCCGAACCGCACATCGGATCCAGCAATGCACCCCCGTTCGCGTAGATCTCCGGCCAGCGCGCGCGCAGCAACATCGCTGCGGCGAGGTTCTCCTTCAGCGGCGCCTCGCCTTGATCGCGCCGCCAGCCACGCCGGTGCAGCGGCGTGCCGGACAGGTCGAGCGACAGGACAGCCCGATCCTTGTGCAGGCGCAGGTTCAATCGGATCGCCGGCTGTTCGATTTCGATCTGTGGCCGCGTGCCGGAGCGTTCGCGGCATTGGTCGACAATCGCATCCTTGACGCGCTGCGCGGCGTAACGACTGTGGGTGATCGCGCTCCTCGACACGCTCGCGTCGATCGCCAATGTCACATCGGGAGCGAAATGCGCCGACCAGTCGACCGCCGACGCGCCGGCATACAGCGCGTCCGCGTCCGGCGCATCGAATTCCGCCAGCGGCATCAGGACGCGGCTCGCCAGGCGCGAATGCAGGCAGGCAAGATATGCCGGCTTCAAATCGGCTTGATTTGCCTCATCCTCGAAGTGCACCCCGGCCAATGTTTCGCGCGCGGATGCTCCCAGCGCGACGAGTTCGTCGCGCAACAGGTATTCCATGCCCTTCGGGCAGGTGGCGAAGAACGCGGTCACGCCGTGCCGGCGGAAATCCGCTGCAGGAATGACCGGAACTGCTGCGCGATCAGCTCCACGTGATTGGAAAGCCGATGATCGTCCGGCAGCAGCAGCGTCGGAATTCCGCGCGCGCCGGCGAACTGTGCGGCCGCAGTGACGGGGCACAGCTCGTCGTTGAACCCGTGCACCAGCATCGCCGGAACGCGCGCCATGTCGAAGCGTTGCGACCAGCGCGGGATCGCCATCGGCAACGCAATCAGGAAGATGCCCGCGCATTGCACCTGCAGCGACGCCGGACCCGACACGAACGCACCCATGCTGGAACCGGCCAGCACGAGCGGTGGCGTCGCCTGGCGCGCGAGCGCGATCAACTTGTCGACGCGCGGCTGCACGGAAGCCACATGGCCGCTTTTGTCTTCCTCGCGGAAGTCCGGGCGTTGCGAAGTCCAGCCCAGTTCTTCCGCGACCTTCGCCAGCGCGCTGACCTTGGTCGCGTCGGGGCCGCTGTCGGACCCGTGGGAGAGGATGACCGTGCCGGGCATTGTCGGACTCGGGATTCGGGATTCGGAATTCGGAAACCGGGAAGCATAACAACCCATCATCATTCCGGGGCCGTTCGCGGATTCATCCCGAACGGAACCCGGAACCTGCCCTTGCTTCAGCGTCCCTCCTCCCGATTTGCTGTCCTATGCGACACTCCGCGCATGCCTGCGCTGCCGATCCACGACTGGCCCCTGCCCTATGCGGATCGCCTGCGCCAACGCGGTATCGAGGACATCGACCTGGTGGTGATCCATTGCACCGAGCTGCCCGATCTTGCCACCGCGCGCGAATACGGTGAACGCGTGCAGCACGAAGACGGCACGGGCAACAGCGGGCATTTCTATGTGGATCGCGACGGTGCGCTGCATCGCTTCGTGGATGAAATGCGGATCGCCCATCACACGCGCGGTCGCAACGAACGCTCGGTCGGCATCGAGCTGGTCAATACCGGGCGCTGGCCTGACTGGTTCGACACGCGCAAACAGGTGATGACCGAGCCCTATCCGCACGCGCAGATCGAAGCGCTGCTTTCGCTCCTGCATCAACTGCACGAGCAATGCCCGAATCTGCGCCTGATTGCGGGCCACGAGGATCTCGACACCGGCAAGGTCCCGGCCAGCGACGATCCATCGCGGCAGGTGTTCCGCAAGCGCGATCCGGGACCGATGTTTCCATGGGATGAAGTGCTGGGCGCGAGTGGATTGGTACGGCTTGCCGCACCCGCGCAGATCTCATGATCGTCATTCCGGGGCCGCCGCGGCTCGACCGTGGAGGAGCCCGGAATCTGCTGTTCGCTCGTAGCAAAAGCAGATTCCGGATCGCCGCTCACGCGGCGCCCGGAATGACGACAATTTGAGGCGCATCGGTATACTCGCGCGATCCAATATCTCGAAGCGCCATGGCCAATCCCCGCGTCGCCGAACTGATCGAACTGCTGACGCTCGAGCGGCTGGAAGACAACCTGTTCCGCGGCACCAGCCGCGACATCGGCACCCGATATGTCTTCGGCGGCCAGGTGCTCGGGCAGGCGCTCTCGGCCGCCCAGAAGACCGTTCCAGCGGAACGCGCAGCGCATTCGCTGCATGCCTATTTCCTGCGCGCGGGCAGCGTCGAGGCACCGATCGTGTATTCGGTCGAACGCGCGCGCGACGGCTCCAGTTTCTCGTCGCGGCGCGTGGTTGCGATCCAGCACGGCCAACCGATTCTCAACTGCTCGGTGTCTTTCCAGATAGACGAGCGCGGCGTGGAACACCAGGCGAACATGCCGGAAGTGCCCAAACCGGAGGACGTGGCACCGCTGCAGCCCTTGCCGGCCGACGAACTGGCGAAGCTGCCGGTGAAGATGCAGCGCTGGCTGGGTCTGGAGGGTCCGTTCGAATTCCGCTACGTGTGGCCGCGCGACGAACTGCATCCGGCCAAGCGTCCGGCGTACCAGCACATCTGGTTCCGGCTGGTCGATCGCATCGATGATGGCGAGTCGTTGCAGCGCGCGCTGCTGGCCTACGCGTCGGATTTCCACTTCATCGGCACCGCGCTGTTGCCGCACGGCGTGTCATACCTCACGCCAAACCTGCAGATGGCGAGTCTCGACCACGCGCTCTGGTTTCATCGGCCGTTCCGGGTCGACGACTGGCTGCTGTATTCCTGCGACTCGCCCACCGCGCAGGGCGCGCGGGGACTGGTGCGCGGACAGCTCTTCAACCGGCAGGGCGTGCTGGTCGCCTCAACCGCGCAGGAAGGATTGATCCGGCTGCGCGACATGTGAATCCGGCGGAGCAGTTGAAAGTCCGCTAACGCGACTTTCGATAGAATCCAGGGTCTGTCAGCGCCAGCAGACTCCAGTCATGCGCCAGATCTACACCTCTCCCCGCCAGCAGAACATCGAACGCGTGGTGGCGCTGATGTCCGAAAACGGCATCGCCACCACGGTGACCAACCGGCGCGCGTATGCACGCCCGAGTTATTCGCGCTTCTCCTACAGCCAGGCCAACGACAGCGAGGAATGGCCCAAGGTGTGGATCACCCACGCCGCAGACCAGACGCGCGCGCGGCAGTTGCTGCGAGAGATAGGCATCGAACCGGCCACCCGCTACGTGGATGCGCTGGCCGCGGCGCGCGATCCCGCACTGCCCGATCCGGAGCGCCATCGCCGCGCCGCAATGCGCGTACGCACGGCGGTCATGGCGGCGGTAGGCGCGGCATTTCTCTTGCTTATACTGAAAATGCTCGCCATTTTTTGAAAGTGCAACTTGGCGCTCGAAGGAGCCATTTCCGGCACGTGCTGTTCTTGAAAGGTGCGGCCAAGGATGGCCGCTTCTGGACTTTATAGAACCACTCGTAAAATCCGCCCCATCCACAACCTACTTCGGCGATCAGGGATTGATCGCAGAGATAAATATGGCATTGCGTTCCGAACGCGTCCGCCTGTTCCAGACCCTGCCGCATGCCTGCGGCTATTTCCACGCGCGCACCGCGCAGAACCTGGTGCTCGATCCGTCCGCGCCGGGGCTGGACCGGCTGTATTCGCTGGCGCTGGGCCGCGGCTTCCGCCGTGCCGGTGGCCACGTCTATCACCCGCACTGTCCTCGCTGCCACGCCTGCGAGCCCTGCCGCATCGACGTGACCACGTTCACGCCCGACCGCAGCCAGCGGCGTTGCCTGCGACGCAATGCCGACCTGCAGGTCAGTGAACATCCACCCGCGCTGACCGACGAGCGCCACGATCTCTACGCGCGTTACCTGCGCGCGCGCCACCCCGGCGGCGGCATGGACGAGGCCAGCGGCGAGGATTTCACGCACTTCCTTGCGGCGCCGTGGAGCCCGACGGTATTTCTGGAATTCCGGCTGCACGACAAGCTGCTGGCGCTGGCGGTCACCGACGTGTGCAGCACCGGCGTATCGGCGGTGTATACCTTCTACGATCCGTCGCATTCGGCGCGCAGCCTCGGCACTTTCGCGATCCTCACCCAGATCGCATTGACCCGCGCGCGCGAACTGCCGTACCTGTATCTCGGCTACTGGATCGCCAACCACCCGAAGATGGGATACAAGTCGCGCTTCGATTCGATGGAAGTGCTGACCTCGCAGGGCTGGTCGAAACTCGCGGGCGCCGCGCGCGAGGAGCAGTAGACGCATCGCTCACGGAGAAGAAATGGACGTCGTGCGGAAAATGCTCCATGGATGGAGGATGGCGAATGCCATCGATCGAGTTCTCATGAAGCGATTGCTCGCCGCCTTGTCGGTCGCGGCGCTGGCCTGCGCTTCGCAGGTTGCAGGGGCCGCGAAATCCGATCAGGCGCAAATCGTTTCGCTGGAACACCGCTGGCTGGCCGCGATCCGCAGCGGCGATCGGCCGGCGCTCGACGGAATCCTGGCCGACGGTTTCATCGACATCGACACCAACGGCCGGATGCGCGATCGCGCCGAAGCCCTGGCCCATGCTTCCACACCACCCGATACGACGCAGACGATCACCCGATTGCAGGTGCGCGTGTTCGGCGAGACCGCGGTCGCCACCGGCATCAATACCGTGCATTCGAAGACGCAAGGCTGGGCGGTCGAAGTCGCCTTCACGGATGTCTTCCTCCGCGAACACGGTGCATGGCGCGCGATTTCCGCGCAGGAAACATTGCGCAAACCGCCTACGGTTCGTCCCGCAACCCATTGATCCAATGTCGTTGCGGCAGGCCGTATCCGCCGCTCATCGGCTTGTAGTTGTCGTTTTGATATCAAATTGATATCGTTCGGCCGCACACAACCCGGAGTCAGCCATGAACGAAACCCCAGCCTCCTCGATCGCCGGCATTCCCACCGCGATCGTGTTCGTGCTGTTGTATCTCTGCTGCGGCGCA
>DASXWZ010000165.1:0-16954 GCA_036503375.1 Rhodanobacteraceae bacterium
AGCACCAGCGCACGGAATGGCGGCGGCATCACTTCACCGGCCAACGCCAGTCCGAGCAATCCGCCCATCGATGCGCCGATCAGAACCGGGGCTTCGCAGAGCGATCGCGAGACACGCAGCAAATCGTCCAAAAAGGACTGCAGTTCATAATGTCCACCTGCAGCGCGCGCGCTGTCGCCATGGCCACGCAGGTCGAAAGTGACCGCCCGGAAGCCCGAATCCGCCAGCGTTTCCGCGCAGCGTCCCCAGGCATGGCGCGTCTGCCCGAAGCCGTGCACGAACAGCAAAGCGGGCGCTGTCAACGGCCCGCGCGACTCCACCGCCAAGGCTGTTTCGACCGCCAGGACGTCCGGATTGGCTGAACGGGCTTCCAACATACGCATCCGTACGGTATATTTTAGCAGCTCGTCTCGATATCGGGTATCCCTGCGCTGGCATAAGGCTCGCATTGCGTCCTGCATACCAGGATATTTGCGTGTCTTCGACCATGTCTCTGCACAACGAACGTAGCCGCCTGAGCGCCGAAGATTGGGAAAACGGCGCCCTCGCCATGATCGCCGAGCAGGGCGTCAATGCCCTGGCGGTGGAAGCGCTGGCGCGCCGGCTGGGGGTGACGAAGGGCAGTTTCTACTGGCACTTTCCGACCCGTGACGCCCTGCTGAAGGCCGCGCTGCTGCGCTGGGAAGCGCGCGACGAGCGCGAGCTTGCCACACGCATCGCGCCGATTCCGGAACCGCGCGCGAGGCTGCGCGAACTTTTCCTGTGGGTCGCGCGCGAAGTGCAACCGCATCGGGAATACGCAGCGCTGCTGCAGGCTATCGAGCAGCCAGCGGTGGCCGAGGTAATGGGTCGCGTATCGCAAAGGCGCATGGATTTCCTGCATCAAGCCTATTGCGAAGCCGGCATGCCCGCCGAGGAAGCCACTTACCGCGCGCGCCTGGCATACGCGGCCTACGCCGGTTTCCTGCAGCTGAACCTCATCCCCGACTTGCCGCCGTTGTCGCGCGAGCAATTCGATGCTTACGTCGAGCACGTGATCGCAACGCTGGTCGAACGCCACATGTCGGCGTGATGCGCCGCAGCATCCCGTCGCGGGAACGCTGATCGAAATCGCTCCGGTGGATTCCCCGCTTCCGGGCGGGCTTTCTTGCATTCGCCTGCTGCCCGGATTACCGTGCTTTTTTGCACTTTCCGGGCGGGTACGACATGCCGAGCAAGCTCGACGCGCTGAACCGATGGGTTGACGAGGTCGCCGCGCGCACCCGGCCCGACCGCGTGCACTGGTGCGACGGCTCGGAAGCCGAATTGAAAGCGCTGACCGGGCTGATGCTGGAGACCGGCGACCTGCTCGAACTCAACCAGCACACGCATCCAGGTTGTTATCTGCACCGCTCCGATCCGCGCGATGTCGCGAGGGTCGAAAAAGTCACCCTGATTTGCACGAAGCATCAGGACGACGCCGGCCCCACCACTCACTGGATGGAGCCCTCCGAGGCCCATGCCAGGATTGACGCGCTATTCGATGGTTGCATGCAGGGACGCACGATGTACGTGATTCCCTACTGCATGGGCCCGCTGGGCTCGCCGTACGCGCGTTGCGGCGTCGAGATCACCGATTCGCCCTACGTGGTCGCCAACATGCGGATCATGACGCGCATGGGCACCGCGGCGCTGGAGCGCATCGAGCGCGAAGGTCGCTTCGTGAAAGGCCAGCACTCGATCGGCACGCTGGATCCCGAGCACCGCTGGATCATGCATTTTCCGGAAGAGCTCTCGATCAAATCCTACGGTTCCGGTTACGGTGGCAATGCACTGCTCGGCAAGAAATGCCACGCGCTTCGCATCGCCAGTTTCCAGGCGCGTTCGGAAGGCTGGCTGGCCGAACACATGCTGATCGTCGGCATAGAGAATCCGCGCGGCGAAATCCATTACATCGCAGCAGCGTTTCCGTCCGCGTGCGGCAAGACCAACCTTGCGATGCTGATTCCGCCGGAGGGCTATCGTCGCGACGGTTGGAAGGTATGGACGGTGGGCGACGACATCTGCTGGATGACGCCCGGCAAGGACGGCCGGCTATACGCGATCAACCCGGAAGCCGGTTACTTCGGCGTGGCGCCCGGCACGTCCAACAAGACCAATCCCAACGCGGTGAAGATGCTGGATCACGATGCGATCTTCACCAACGTCGCAGTCACCGCCGACAACGATCCATGGTGGGAAGGCCTGGACGATCGCAAGCCGGTGAAGGACTGGCAGGGCCGCGATTACGACCCGGCGAATGGTCCGGCCGCGCACCCCAATTCGCGCTTCACCGTGCGCGCCACGCAGTGCCCGAGCTGGTCGCCGGAGGCAGAGAATCCCGAAGGCGTGCCGATCAGCGCGATCGTGTTCGGCGGACGGCGGGAATCATTGGTGCCGCTGGTGTTCGAGGCCCGCGACTGGACACATGGCGTGCTGGTCGGCGCCGGCATGGCCTCCGAAACCACCGCGGCCGCGGCGGGCCAAGTCGGCGTGGTGCGTCGCGATCCGATGGCGATGAAGCCTTTCTGCGGCTACAACTACGGTGATTACTTCGCGCACTGGCTGTCATTCGACCACGCTGGTGCGCGATTGCCGAAGATCTTTCAGGTCAACTGGTTCCGCAAGGGCAAGGACGGCAAGTTCCTGTGGCCGGGTTTCGGCGACAACCTGCGCGTGCTGGAGTGGATGCTGAAACGCGTGACCGGCCAAGCGGATGCCACGGAAACACCGATCGGTTTGCTGCCGAAAGCAGAAGAACTCGACACCGACGGCCTGCACCTGGCCGAGGGCGCGCTGGACGCGCTGCTGGATTTCGACGCCGATGGTTGGCGCGCGGAGATGAAAGCCGTCGGCGAATACCTCGAAGGTTATGGCGAGCGCCTGCCGCAGAAACTGCGCGCTGAGCAGCGGCGCGTGATGGCAGCACTGGAGCAACCCCCGGAGGGCTTGCCAGCGCCAAAGAAGGCCGCTGCCGCGTTCCATTAAACCTTGGGAACCGGCCCGGCATCCAACCATCAAATGGATGCCGCCTGCCTTGCCACCGGAATGCTCATGCCAGCGCGCAGCGCTCCTGTAGCGGAGCCGGTGTCCCGCGATCCCTCCGACGACGCGCCGCTGGCGCGGGCGGCGGCGGGCGGCGATACGCGCGCCTTCGAAACGTTGTATCGCCGGCATGTCGGTCGGGTGCATGGAGCGATCCTGCGCCTGGCGGGCGGCCGGCACGCACGGGCGGAAGAACTGACACAGGAAGCCTTCGTGCGTGCGTGGCAGAAATTGCCGGGCTTCCGTTTCGAAAGCGCGTTCGGTACCTGGTTGCATCGCCTGGCTGTCAACACCGCGCTGATGGATTTGCGCGCCCGGAAAAACGATCCGGTCGAGCAAGGCGTGGAAGAAGACTCCCTGCCCGAATCAGGCGCGTCGCCATTCTGTCCGGCGGAACGGGAGGAGCTGGAGCGCGCGATCGCGGAGTTGTCGCCGCGCACGCGAGCGGTACTGGTCCTGCACGACGTGGAAGGCTGGAAGCATGAAGAGATCGCTTCCGAGCTGGACATGGCCGTCGGATCATCGAAGGCGCAATTGCATCGAGCGCGTCGCCTGTTGCGGCGCGCGCTGGGAGTACGAAATGAATCTGCATTTTGAAGATCGCCAGAAGTTGCGCGCGCTTTCGCAACCGGTGGAGCCGTCGCGCGACCTTTGGCCGCAGGTCGCGGCGCGCATCGAGTCGCGACCGCGGGCGCCGCGGCCTTTCCATTGGCTGGCGCTGGCCGCGTCCGTTGCCGGCGTGGCGATATTGGCCGGCGTGATCGGCCTCCGCGCGATGCAGGCCAGAAACCCGCCCGCGCCAGCCGCACACACCGATGCATTCGTCGCCGCAAACGTTCGAACCGGCAATCACTGGAAGCCGGCCGACCCGCGCCTGCGCGGTGCGGCGGTGGAACTGCGCGCCGCACAAGGTGAATTGAAACAGGCGCTGGCGATCGCGCCGCACGCGGATTATCTGCAGCAGTTGCTGGAACGCACCGAACAGCAGCAGTCGCACTTGCAACGGCTCGAACACGAAGCGGGCTGAGGATATGACCATGAGTCACGAGCATCCGAAGTCCCTCTGGCACACCGTTCTGTGTTCTGCCGCATTGCTGGCAACCTCACTTACGGTGCGCGCCGATACGCCCATCCACCTCGGCCACGAGGCCGCGCCCGACGCAAAGGTGGTGATCCGCAACGTCAAGGGCGACGTGCGCGTGACGGGCTGGAACCAGAACCGCGTGCAGGTTGAGGGCGATCTCGGCAGCGGTGCCAGGCCCTTGCAGATCACGGGTGACATGCACGCACTGGAGATCAAGGTGGAATCGCCGGGCAGCGCCGGGTGGTTCAATCTCGGCAGCGGTGACAACATGGGCCCCACTTCATTGGACGTCCACGTTCCCCATGCGGCCGCACTGGAGGTGCATACCGTCAGCGCGCCAGTGGAAGTCGACGGCATGGACGGCCGCAGCATCCAGATCGGCAGCGTCAGCGGGCGCGTGCACCTTGGCGTGCGCGCCGACAGCGTGAAAGCCGATACTGTCAGCGGCGATATCGACCTCGCGGGCTCCGCGCGCGAATTCGACGCGCAAACCGTTTCGGGTGACGTGCAGGCAGCTACGCTGGAGGGCAACGCCAACGCGCAAACCGTTTCGGGTGCGGTCTTGTTGCGCGGCACGGCGATGGACACGGTGAATCTCGGCACGGTTTCCGGCCGCATCCAGCTCGATGCCGGCGTTGCGCGCGATGGGTCGTGGAAAATCGATTCCATGAGCGGAGACGTGCGGCTGAACCTGCCTGCCCAGACTTCCGCGCGGATCAAGGCCGACACGTTTTCGGGCGACCTGCACAGCGACTTCGGCAAGGCCACCGGCGGCGAGCACGGTCCCGGCGAGCACCTCGAGACGCGCGTCGGCCAAGGCAGCGGCGCGATCACGGTCAACAGCTTCAGCGGCGACGTACACATCCAGGGTGGCGCACACTGAGCGCCTGCTCAAACTCTATTCTGGGAACCGCGCCAACTCGGGAACGTACGGCAGATACCCTCGCCAGCGACCGACGGAGGTGGAGTAGATCGGTTGGCGGGCCTGCCATACGCTGGACGAATCGATGGGCGCAGAGGCGGCAGCAACGTCCGTATCCACGCGCGGCGCACCGACGAATTCGCGCAAGGCTTCCAGCGTGCGCTGCGGGTCCGCAACCAGCGATTCGTAATCGACGGTGTGGATCGGCACGGTCAAGGTCCGCTGCCAATGCCGGACCAGATCGGCATAACTATCCGCGTAATGCGAGATGCTCGCGAAATCGTAGGCGAAAGCGCAATCGGGATGCGCGAAATCCTGGCCCCACAGCGACAGTGCTGTGTCGCGCAGATTCCGCCGGCACACGATGACGCGCGCCTGCGGGAACATCGCCGCGGCCACGTGCAGATACCGGAAATTGAGCGGATCCTGATCCAGGTACCACGTTGCGGGTTCGTCGTCCTGGCGCGCGTGCGCCCGGTACAGTTGCGCGGCTTCAGCGACTGCGGAGGGGTCGTCCAGAAGCCCTCCCCCGATCAGGCGCTCGGCAATGAATCGCAACAGCCGCAATTCGCCGCGATCCCGCGCAGCGGTGTGCCGCGCAAGGTGCGTGGCGGTAAGTGTAGTGCCGCTGCGTGGCAACCCGACGATAAAGACAGGCACGAAATCCGCCTCGGCCGCACCGGGCGCCGGCGCCACCCATTCGAGTTTTCGTGCGCTCGTGAATTGCTCCCATGCGGAGGACTGCCAAGGCAATGTCGTGCGCACCAGCGCGTTCGCCTCGCGCAACACTTCGGCGGCGGATCGCTGGTCGCGGACATCATCGTGCGCCTTCGCCAGGGCGAACCCCGCCGAAGCGCGCGAGCGCGCCGTGACCGCCTCATTGCTGAAATGCGCGCGGAATCTTCCGAAGTCTGGATCATCCGTGCTCGTGTAGCGTTGCGTGTGCGCCAGGGCACCGAGCACGAAATGCGTATTCAGATCCACGCCCCTGTCCAGCGCGGCGAAATAGAGCGAACACGCCTTCCCGAATTCGCCCAGCTCACGGAAGATGTTGCCCGCCAGCGCCAGCAAGGCCGGATCGTTGGCACCGCGCTCAATCGCGGCATCGCAAATCCCGGCCGCCAATGCGTGGCGGTGGCATTGCTGGACGAACCGCGCTGCGCGCATGCTCGTTGCGGGTTCGAAATCGCGCTCCCGGCAAAACTCGAAGGCGACCCGTGACGCTGCCTCCAGCCTGCCCTGGCTGCGCAGCAGTTCACCGAGCAGCATCGCGGCATCTTCGCGCGCCGGCTCATGCGCCAGCAGTTCACGCAGGATGATCTCGCACTGCTGCACTTCGTTGCGTTGCCAGAGCGATTGCGCGCGTGCAAACTGCGCATCCGCAGCAGGAGTGATCATTGCCATGAAGGATCGCGAAGCGTACGCGGAGCCGTTATGGTATCCAGTTTCGGAGTCGCGGCTCCCACGATGGTCGCTACAAATCCGATACTCGCTCGCGATGCTGCAGGCACCATGGCGGTGAGCCGCCTGCATGGGCTCTCCCCTGTCGCCGCGCAGCAGGTGATCGCGACGGCGCAGGCGCTGGAGGCAGGGCGTCCGGACGTCGCCGGCGTCCGTCTCGCCCCAGCACTGGCCAGCCATCCTTCGCATCCGGAAGTATTGCGCCTGCACGCGGGGATCCTCGACCTTCGTGGAGACCATCGCGGTGCGCTCGCGGACATGCAGCGCGCGTTGGCGCAACGTCCGGACGACCCGCTCTACTACAACACCCTGGGCAGCATCCTGGGATCGGCGGGAGACTTCGATGTCGCCATCGACGCGCTTCGACGTGCCTGCGAGTTGCAACCGGATCTCGCCGTCGCGTGGTTCAATCTCGGTGTGATGCTGACCCGCTGCGTGCGTCACGCCGAGGCCACGGCAGCGCTGCAACGCGCGGTGGAAATCGCTCCGGACCATGTCGCCGCACGCGCGTTGCTCGCCGACATGCTGCGCGTGCAGGATCGCATACCGGAAGCCCGGACGCAGTACCGGCGCGTGCTCGCCGAACAACCGTGGGCCGGGATGGCCTGGTGGGGATTGGCAGATCTGAAGACCTTGCGCTTCGACGAGAACGACGTGGCGGGCATGCGGCGTGCGTTGGCCGATCCACGCGCCGGAGAGGACGACCGGATCGCGACGGGCTTCGCGCTGGCCAAGGCGCTGGACGATCGGGATCTCTGCGCGGAATCACTCGATGTGCTTGCGCAGGCCAATGCCTTGGCGCGCCGCCGCAAACAGTGGAATGCGCGCGCGTTTTCCGACGGCGTCTCCGCGATCCTCGACGCATTCGCGCCGCCGCCGGCCTCGTCGCACGGTCTAGGCCGCGAGGTCGTCTTCATCGCAAGCCTGCCCCGTTCCGGCTCGACGCTGGTGGAACAGATCCTGGCTTCGCATTCGGAGGTAGAGGGTGCCGGCGAACTGCCCGATTTGCCGCTGACGTTGGCCGAAGAGTCTCGTCGACAAGGCAAACCATTCCCTCTGTGGGTACGCGATGCACAACCGGCCGACTGGCAACGGCTGGGCGAGCGTTACCTGCAACGCACCGTGCATTGGCGCGCGCGTCGAAGTATGTTCACCGACAAGTTGCCCGGCAACTGGATATACATCGGTGCGATCCGCGCGATGTTGCCCGCGGCGCGGATCATCATCTGCCGGCGCGATCCGCTCGAAACCTGTTTCTCGTGTTACCGGCAGCACCTGGACAACAACGAATACCAGCGCACCTTCGAAGACCTGGCCGGGTACTGGCGCGACTTCGACCGCGGCACGCGGGATTGGCGATCGCTGCACCCGGAACACGTGTACGAACACGTCTATGAAGATCTGATCGCCGATCCGGAACGCAGCATCCGCGCGTTGCTCCGATTCTGCGACCTGCCTTTCGAACAAGCCTGTCTGGAATTTCACCGGACGCGCCGCGACGTGCGTTCGCCCAGCGCGATGCAGGTGCGCCAACCGTTGCGCCGCGACACCGCGCGTACGCATCGCTATGGCGCGTTGCTGGATCCGTTGCGCAAGGCGCTGGGCCTGCCGGCGTTTGCGGGCTGATGGCGCAGGGCGAACAGGCATGGCTGGATCGCGGGCGCGCCTGCGTGCTGCGCGGCGATTTGAGCGGGGCGGAAGCCGTGTTCGCGAGTGCACTGGCGGAACATCCGCGCTCGTTCGAATTGCGTCGTGCTCTCGCCGGCGTTTACCAGCAAGCCGGGATTGGCGGACGCGCGGAACCGCTGTTGCGCGAGTTGCATGCCGAGAATCCTCGGGATTTTCCAACTGCATTCGCGCTCGCGCGCCTGCTGCTCGCACAGGCGCGCGGGCACGCGGCGGCGCAGGCGCTTGTGGAATGCTTCCGCCACGGCGAGCACGATCAGGAACTGGCGATCAAGACGATCGAACTGCTGGATGATGCGGACCGAAAGACCGAAGCCGCAGCGATCGCGCAAATCGCCCTCGCCGCGAAGCCGGACGATGCGCGCCTGCACGCCTACGCCGGGATGTTGCAACTCCAGCTCGGGCAATTCGAACCAGCGCGCGAGCATTATCTTTACACCCTGGATCATGCGCCTGAGGCCTGCGAGTGGCACGTCCCCCTGGGTCTCGCCAACGCCCAACGCTACGACAGCGCGACGCATCCCGATTTCGCCCGGTTCCGTGCATGCGAGGAGCGCACGGACTTGAGCAGGAAAGCCCGCTCCACCCTGCTGTTCGCGCTCGGCAAGGCGCACGACGACATCGGCGACTACGCGCAAGCGGCTTCGCATTTCCGCGACGCCAATGCGCTGGCCCGCTCGCTGACACGCTGGTCGCGCAAGGACTGGAAGCGAGCAGTGGAAGCGCGACTTGCGGCTCGGCCATTTCGGGCGAGTGCGCAGTCCTCGAATGATTTCATTCCTGTTTTCATCGTCGGCATGCCGCGTTCGGGCACCACGCTGCTGGCGCAACTGCTGGGGAATTTTCCGCGTGTGCGCAACCGGGGTGAGCTGCCTTGGATAGCCAAGTTCGCGCAGCTTCCGGAATTCGCGGGCGAACCGGACCATGCCGCACTGGAACGCGCGGCAGCGGAATACCGCAGGCAAGCCGTGCAGGATGATCCGGGCGACCCGCGCTGGTTCATCGACAAGCAGCCGCTGAATTTCCGCTATGTCGACCTGATGCTGGCAATGTTTCCGAATGCAAAAATCATCCATTGCCAGCGCGACCCTCGCGCCACGGCCCTGTCGTTGTGGATGCAATCCTTCAACGAAGAAGTGCAGGGTTATGCGTACGATTTCGGAGACATCGACCTGGTGGTGCGGGACAGCGCCCGGTTGATGGAGCGCTGGCGCAATCGATATTCCGGATCCATCCGGATTGTCCTTTACGAGGAAGTCGTTGCCCGGACGCGGGCGGTGACAATGGACTTGGCGGCATGGCTCGACTTACCGGTCACCGGAGATCAAGAAACATCGCCCAGCGCCATCGGCAGCGCGAGCCTCTGGCAGGCCCGCCAACCCATCTACTCGGGATCCGTGCAGCGCTGGAGAAACTACGTACAGTATGTTCCGGAGCTGCTGCAGGCAGGCGGTTGAGCCCGCAGCGAAGCGCAACACCCAAACATGTCGCACCCCCTCGCGTGCGATCGTGATTTCATCGCGGTCAACCGATGGATCGGGAAATCGCCGCGCTCCGATCCGGCGATCCGACGATCGGAATCTCCAGCGCAGCGCGCAAGGGATTCAACAATTCTCCGTATTGGGCGGCGATGTGCCGGCGTACCTGCATGGGCCGCCGCACCTGCCCGGCGCTCAACGTGTGCACGTTGCGACGCGTCTTGTGGAATTCGAGGCAAGCCCTTTCGAAAGGCAGCCGGCAGAATGCGAGCAGCGCCCGGATTTGGGTTTCGGGATTTTCTGTCAAGGTTTCATAGCCTTGTTCGCGCACGTGTTCCGGTGCGCTCGCAGCCCACGCCGATGCGGCCCGATCGAATGCCCGCCAGAACAGTGCGAGCTGATCGATGTCGTAGGTGAACTCCCAGCCATGGGTGAAGAACTGCTTGAAGCACGACCAGCAGTTTTCCAGCGGATCGCGCCGGCAGATCACGATGCGTGCGCCGGGCAGCATCGCGCGTATCGCGCCGAGCGCTTGCCAGTTGTTGGGCATCTTGTCGGTGAAGCGTTTGCGCTGATTGCGGAAACGCGCCGTCAAATCGAGATAGCGACGGCCGAGCCGTTGCCAATCGTGCGGTCCGGCTTGCGGAACCCAATCCGGATAGCGCCGCTGCAGGCGCGATGATTCCTCGGTCAACACCTGTGCGAGTTCGCCCAGCTCCCCGGCGCCCGCCACCTGAGGATGCGATGCCAGGATCTGTTCCACCAGCGTCGTGCCCGAACGCGGCATCCCGCAGATGAAGATCGCCTCTTCTCCCAGGTTCGGATCTTCCGCCACCGCATGTGGCTGCGCGAACACCTCTGCCGCGCGCTTCGCCCTGTCGAGGAACTGGCCTTCGTTCCAAGGCCGAACTTCGCGCTTGCGTCGTGCGTTGGCATCAGTCAAGAGTTCGAATGCGTCACGGTAACGGCCGCGGTCCTCGCACACCCGAGCCAGCGCGAATTCGATTGCGGTGCGTTCGCCTTCGTCGATGTCGCGGCTGCTCAGCAATCCGCGCATTTGTTCCGCTTCCTGGTCCGTCACCGGCACCGTCTTGATGTCCGCGAGGTCGATCCATGCAGCACCAAAAGCCGGTTCGATCGCCAACGCCCTGCGCATGGCGGCGGCGCCCTCCTCGGCGCGGCCACAGGCGACCAGCGCATCGCCCAATTTGAGTTGGGCAGGAGCATAGTCCGGCGCAAGCCGCGTGGCGCGCTCCAGCGGCTCTAGCGCTTCATCTGGATGCTGGTGCCGTGCGAGATGTTCGCCGAAGTCCGCCCACGCCATCGGTGAATCGGGTAGACGTTGCACTGCCTGCGCGCGCAAACGCCATGCCGTCGCCACGTCGCCTGCTTCCTCGCAGCTCTGGGCATACTGCCAGTAGCCCATTGCGTCATCCGGCGCCGCATGCAGCGCCGCTTCAAAACGGGCGGCGGCAGCAGAGAAATCGCCCATTCGCGCCAGCAACAGTCCGCACAGGCGAAGCACATCCGGCTGGTTTGGTGCGAAGGCCAATGCGTTCGACAACGCCGCCTGCGCGTTGCGCAGGTCATCCAGCGCGAGCGCATTGCCGGCGGCCTGGATCAGGGCCTGTAGCGGCGGAGCAAGTGCCGTGAGGCGCACATTGATTTTCGCCAGATCGAGGGCCGGCGGTTCGAACATCCGGTCGCTGACGCCCATTCAATGGCCTGCCCGGATCACGTGGGGTTCCGCGGTGTAGCCCCAGTACTCCAGCATCGGTGCAAGGATCGGCAATACCGGCTCGAAGTACTCGCGATAACGCTGCCAGCGGCCGATGCCCTTGGCGTTGATCGGTTCGATCACCTGGGTGTAACTGGGCGTCTTGATGTGACCCTTCTCTCTCGCGCGCGCCGAAAAATTGAGCAGCGAACCCGCTTCGTTCAGGCCAAGGAAATCAGCGATCCGGCGGGTTTGCCCGGGCGTGTCGGCCACCAGATCCTCATAGCGGGAAATGAACACGTCGGGCGTGAAGACTTTCACGTGGTACAGCCAATTCTCCATGGCCGCAACATATGCCCGCGCGAGGTGATCGAGCGACTCGCCCGCGACCGCCAAGACCGGCGCACGAAAATTCTGCATGTAGCAACTCAGGATCACGTCGCAGGGATGGCGGATCGCGAGGACGAATTTCGCGTTCGGAAACATCCTGTGGATCATCGGCAGCCACAACATGTTCAACGGGTTCTTGTCCACCAGCCGCGTGCTCCATTCGCGTGGCACCTTGCCGCAAGCGAGAAGGAGATAGCCTTTGCGCAGTTCGTCGCAGTCGCGCTGGTCCAGCTTGCCCAGGTCGCGGGGAATTTCGAAACCCGTGCTGTTCTTCAACTGGTTGGACAGCATGTTGAAGAACGGCCGCTCGTCCATCGATTGCAGTCGTGGATGCGCATCCAGCATCTGCTCGAGCAATGTGGTTCCGGAACGTGGGAAGCCGACCACGAATACCGGCGATTGCGCGACATCCGGCGCCTGCAACTCCGGCCACTCGTCGTAGTCCTCCGCGGCAACCCGTATGTCCGCGTTCGCAAGGATCTCCGCGCCCGGCTCGAAGAAGTGCGGCACGACAGATTTGAGTTCGTCCATCTGGCCGACATGTCCGGCTTGCAAAGCACTCATCGCGGCAGCGGTGTCTCCCGCCTTGTCGCATGCCTGCGCCAGCGCGAACCAATGTGCATAGTCGCCCTCGTTGCGGGGACCTGCTTTCTCCAGAAGCGCACGCGCGGCATCGTATTTGCCTTTACGCGCGGCAAGCTGCGCGCGCTGATGCATGATTTCGTGGGAATCGTCTCCGTCCGATCCGGCGGCCACTTTTTCCAGCAGCGCCTCGGCATCTTCGAGCCGGTTCACCCTTTCGTACAGACCGGCCAACCGCAGCTGCAGCCGTCTTTCAGTTGGCAGTCTGTGCAACAGATCTTCGAGCAGCTCCACCGCTGCTCCGGCTTCACCCAGCTGGGCCAGAACTTCCGCCAACCGGGATTGCAGATAATCGTCCAGCGGCAACCATTCTCGCCAGGGCTGCAACAGGCCTTCTGCCCGTGAGTCGCGGCACGCCGCGCAGGCCAGCGCTGCATGGATACGGATGGCGGGAGAAGCGGGGGATTTGCCGAAAGCGCGCAGCAGCGTATCGCGTGCTTCGACGATTTTGCCCAGGTCCATCTGCACGAGCCCATACAACTCGAGCAACTCCGCGTCATCGGGGGTCAAACGCGAAGCTGTTCGATATGCATCTTCGGAGGCTTCCAGGTCTCCGGTTTCGCGCAGGGCCGCAGCGTAGTTGCGCCACTGCACGCCATCGTGAGGATGCAATTGCGTCAACCGCGCATAGAGCTTCAATCCTTCCTCGCGTCTACCCTGCCGCCAAAGGGACAGCGCGAGCAGCACCAGCACGCGGGCGTCATCCGGTTTCTGCTGCAACTGTCGGCGACACAAACCCTCGGCGGCGAGCGGGTCACCACCGTCGAGCGCGGCGGCGATCGGGTCGATTGCGAGATCGTTCATCGGAGCACAAAAGAAAAGGGCCGCACGAGGATACCCGTGCGGCCCGAGAGGTTGAAGCTAAACCGGTCCGATCAGAACTTCACGGTCATGCGGGCCCAGTAGTAGCGCCCCATGGTGTCAAAGTCATTCGGATCGGTATTGGCGTTCTGCGAGTTGTTGGCGTACAGGAACGGCGGCTGCTTGTCCATCACGTTGTCCACACCCAGATCGATGCGGGTGTTGATCGGCTCGATGTTGTAACCCACCTGCACATTGTTGTACACGTAGGCACCAAACTCCGGCAGTACGTACGGACCTGCGGGACCGGTGGGAGTAAAGCCGATGGCTCCTGTGGCACCCTGCCGCGGATCAGCCGAGCCCACCTGGAAATGGCTGATGTAGTTCATCGTCCACTGCGCATCCCATGGACCCAACTGCCAGCCCAAGGTGCCCATGGCGCGGACACGCGGGAAATAGCAGATCGCGCCGGGCGCACCGCCCGGACAGGAAGCTTGCAGCGACGAACCCGTGGTGCCCATGATTCCGACAAAGTTCAGCACGGAGTTGCCCGGCTGCCCTGGCGCGCTCTGCAACTTCGCCTGTTGCATGTAGGTTCCGCTCACACCCACGTTGAATTGGCCGAACGAGAACTGCGGCAGTTTGTAATTGATCGCCAAATCCAGTCCCTTGATGTCGAAGCGACCCAAGTTGCCAGTCGGCAGCACCAAGTTGCTGATCTGTCCCTCGTTGCCGGGAGACGAGGCTCGCGAAATCAACGGGCAGAACTGGCTCTGGCCGGCGAAACACAGGTTGACGACACTCTGCGCGCCCACCGTCGTGACGGTGTTGTTCAGATAGATGCGCCAGTAATCAGCGGACAGCGACAGCCCCGGTACGAAATGCGGCGAATACACCGCACCGAAATCGAAGGACTTGCCGCTCTCCGGTCCCAGATCGAAGCCCGCGTAGGCCGAACCGGATGTCACCGCCTTGAGCTGTTGGCCTGCGGCGACGGCACGGTCCACGAAAGTGCCGTCCAGCGGGACGAATTGGCACGCCGGGTTCGCCACGGTGATGTGGTCGCAGGGATCGGCGCTCAACAACGGCGCGCTGCTGACCGGCGCTCCGAATATGTCGGCGATAGTTGGTGAACGGAACACACTCGAAACGGTGCTGCGCAACAGCAAATCGTCGATCGGCCTCCACTCCACACCGATCTTCCAATTGTTGGTGCTGCCGAAGGTGCTGTACTTGGAGTAGCGATCACCCAAGGTGACGTTCAACGCGTTGAAGAACGGCAGGTCCTTGAGGATCGGGATGTACATCTCCGCATAGACTTCCTTGACGTTGTAGCCGCCCTGCAGTTTGGCCGAGCACGCGCTGCCCAAGGTACAAGTGAAGGTGACAGGACTGATCAGCAGGTCATTGCTGACGGTGTTGTTGGTGTATTCCTTGCGGTAAGACGCACCGGCCGCCAACTGCACCGTACCAGCCGGAAGATCGAACAAGCCGCCGCTGACATCCGCGTGGATGTTGCGTTCCATGTTGTAAACGTCAATCAATGCCGGGCTTGCAGCGGCCTGGATCGCGGCTTGAGTGTTGGTGTTGAAGAGGTTGAACGGATCGAACGGGGTGCAACTACCGAGCGGAATGGGGTTGGCCGCGGTACCGCACTGCACTACACCATCCGCATTCAGGAACGACGGGCCCAGCTCCTCATTCAGGATATTCTGGTTCGGCAGGCCATTATTCTGGACGATCTGGGACGAGTGGCCATAGTTGTAACCCACGTCCCATTGCCAGTTCTGTGGCCCGATGTTGAAGTTGCCCTTGAAGCCGGTGATGATCTGATCGTACGTGATCGCGTTTGCGAAATAGCGATTGCCGGCGGGAAACATGCGCCCGGTGTAGGTGTTTCCGCTTGGGCCGGAGAAGTCCACGCCAAACGGGTTGTAGTAATTGTCCTTGGAAATCACCAAACCCGTGTCGAAATTCGGACCGGAGCCGACTACAGCAGGCGCCAGCTGAGAGGCCGACTTGGACTTCTGGTGGTACACCGTCGCGTAGAAATCGACGTTGTCCGTCAGGTGATACATGCCCTTGAAGAAGCCGTTGGTGCGCTCCTGCGGGGTCTGAAGCAAATTGACCGAAGCGTAGTTGTACTTGTCCTGGCTGTTGATGAAGCAGTGGAAATCACTGAGGGTAGGAATACCATCAGGAGTTGCAGCGCTCGGGTTCAGTGACAACGCACAAGGCGAGCCCGGATAGATGATCTTGTTGCGCGCGGCATACGACGAACCACCCACGATCGGGATGACTCCCGACCCGGGCAACGCTACGCTGCTGCCGTTGGTCGTGGTAGCCACCAGGCTGACCGCATCCTTGGAGAATTCGCGTGATGCTTGGTACACGGGATCGAACTTGTTGTAGTCGATGCCCGCCAGGATGCTGCCCTTGTCGGAACTCTGACCGAACACGAAACTCGCACCCCTGCGTGCGCCATCATCGCGGTCGGAAATACCGTAGTTCGCGGAGAACTGCGCGCCTTGATAGTTGTCCTTCAGGATGACGTTGATGACGCCGCCGATCGCGTCCGAACCGTACACGGCGGAGGCGCCGTCTGTCAGCACTTCGATACGCTCGACCGCCGCTGCCGGGATCGTATTCAGGTCTACACCAGCACCGAGCGTGGCGGCACCTGTGCCGAGAACGCGCTGGCCATCAACCAGCACCAGCGTGCGGCTGGAGCCCAAACCGCGCAGACCGACCAAGGTCTGCCCCGAGCCACCGCCGTTGTTGACGTTCGGCGTCTGGATGCCACCGGTAATCACCGGCAATTGCTGCACCACGTCACCCAGCGTCATCTTGCCGGTGTTTTGAATTTGCTGCGAGGAGATGGCGACGACGGGATTGGAGGTCTCCAAGTCCACGCGGCGAATGTGCGAACCCGTGACCACGATGGTCTGCAGGGTCTGCGGCTGGTTGTTTTGATCCTGAGTGGCGTTCTGGTCCTGTGCGTAGGCAGTTCCTGCCGCGCCCACAGCGGCTACGGCACTCATCGAAAGCGCCATGCGCACGGCCTTGGAAAGCTCGTTGCGGTCAAGTTTCATTACACTCTCCAACGTCAGATGTGACACAGTTTCGGGACAAGTGCTCCGCCCTGGAAAACGCCAGAGCCGCCACTAAACCCTCGGCAGCGACGGATGCTAACAACTTCCTAACCCTTTGGGAATCCCCCGGTAACATACGCATACGTATGGACCAGCGTTGCCACGCCGGACCAGGGTCACCCGAAGATCAGTCAGCCGCTGTCTGCCCCTTTTAGTGATGATCCGGCGTCCTGGTTTCCCGTTCCGCTGCGGATGGTGAATCAATACGTGAAAACGACGTTAATTGCAAGCAGCCCTTCCGGGTACTGAGCCGTATCACTCGGACAGCCTTCGTTCAGGCCGGGAGCAAGTCGAACGCGATCGTCAACCTTGATTCGTCAGGCCCACCGGGGAAAGGCACCGTCCCATGCCACATATAGGAAGGGAACAGCGCAAGGAGTCCTGGTTCAGGGCGGACGAAATGCTCGGGGGGCAGTACCGGCAGGGTCGGGAACCCCGGCTCACCCAGCTTCAGCCATCCTTCGCGATCGGTCGCGCCGACCGCGCGGGGCAAACGGACGTAGCAGGCCGAAGACACCCAGCCTTCGGGATGATGGTGGTTCACATGGAAGCCGTTCG
>DASXWZ010000166.1:0-3280 GCA_036503375.1 Rhodanobacteraceae bacterium
GTGAAATCAGGCCGACCATGCCGATCGGCATGTCGTGTTCGGTACGCGGCATCGAGGCGAGTGTTCCCGCGCTGCGCGCGCGCGAGGCGCGCAACGCGCCGGCCAATCCTGCCGCTACCGGTTTCACCAGTTTCGCCAGCGTGTAGATCGCGGCCACGCCGATCGTGCCCGCGCCGACGAAACGTACGTAGTGACTCCACGCGCCTTGCGCCACGTCCGCCGCCGCGCCCGCGGCCGGATGCAGCGCGGTGAAGTGCGGCACCGCCCAGGCCCAGCCGATCAGCGCGCCCACGCCCATCGCCACGCCCACCCACAAGCCGACCAGGTGGCCGACGCCGAATAACATGAAGGAAAGGCTGAAATCAAAGCCGCTGGCGGAGCCGCGATCGCCGATGCGGAAATACGAAGCCACGTCGGAAGCGAAGATCCGCGTCTGCACGATGACATAAAAGATCGCCGAGGCGACCGAGCCCATGACCACCGCGCGCAGTCCCGCGCTGCTCGCTTCCGCCGCGCTCTTGGCCTGCTGCGGCGGCGCATCGGCGTGCGGGCGGGTTTCCACCGGGATATTGCCGAGCTTCTCGGCGCTGCCGCCCGCTCCCACCTTCAACACCTCCGCGCAGGCCACGCCTTCCGGATAAGGCAGGTCGGAATCGGTGACCAGCGCGCGCCGCAGCGGAATCGTGTACATCACGCCCAGGATGCCGCCGGTGACGCAGATCCCGAACGAAGTCCAGAATGGGAAACCGGTCCACCAGCCGATCATGATCAGGCCTGGCAGCACGAAGATGATCGAGGACAAGGTGCCCGCGGCGGAGGCCACCGTCTGCACGATGTTGTTCTCCTGGATCGTCGCATCGCGCACGGCTTTCAGCAGCGCCATCGAGATCACCGCGGCGGGGATCGAGGTCGAGAACGTCAGTCCCGCTTTCAAACCCGCATAGACATTCGCGGCGGTGAACACCAGCGTGATCACGACGCCGATGATCAGCCCGCGGATGGTCAACTCGCTTCGCGGTGCGGCAACTGCGGTGGCGCTGTTCATGAAACCCCTCCCGGTCTTCGAACGGGCCGATGGTAGCCCAGACGCGGGCGGCGCGCGCGTCCGGGCAAGAGCGCAGCACAACGCCTTACGCAGCTTCACTCGCGTCGAGGTTTGCGGGGTGTCCGCTTGCTTGCAGCCGCCAGGGGCAACAGCGAGGCAACATCCAGCTCCGGCGCGATCTTCGCCAGTGCCTCGCGGCCGCGCTTCACGCGCGTGAGCCAGCCCCGCCCTCGCTTCGTCAAATCATTCCACGCTTCGCGAACCGTCCATTCCGACTGCTCGCGCAGCACTTCCAGCAACGCCGCACTCTGACGCAGGTCCTTGTTGGACTTCACCGCACGCGTGAGCGATCGTTCGCCAAACACGATCAGCTTGTGCAAGGCATAACGCGCCGGATGCGGCACGTTCACCACGCGCGCACCGGCGTTGCAGAAGATCACGGCTTGCTGCACGTCCTGCAGCAGGTATTCCATGAACTTCAGCGGTTGCAACACTATGCCCAGTTGTGGATGCCGGTACGCCTTCATTCCGCCGCGGTGCAGAGTGGTGAGAAAATCCAACTGGAAATCCGGATCACGCGGATTCAACCACGATCCTCCGACTGTGCCATCAGAACCGCCCAGCGGCAGAAAGCCCATCTGCAAGGACTCGATCGCCGCATTGGTGTCGATCTCGATATTGGCAGGCAGGGCGATTTCCAGTGATTTGCCGGCGTGCGCGAAATCCACGTCCTGCGTACGGGAGGTATCGCCCCATGCCACGCCCAACATATTGCCCAAGGCGAGAAAGGCATGGGTGCCGATCAGCACGCCGCCGGCCTTGAAGAAGCCGTAATCATCCAGGCGCTGGATCACGCGGAAGTGCGCCGGCAGCACCGGCTCGCAACCCAGCGCGATCGCCGAGCGCGCCAATGGCTCCAGCGCCGCAACGGTGACGTCGCTGGCCTGCGCCACGATGAGTTCGCGGATGCGCGGCGAATCCGGCCCCACGTAAACCTGCCGTAATTTGCCCGACACTTCCGTGTACTGGAAGTACCAGTAGGTTTTGTTCTTCACCTGCTTGGCCGCGAACGAGCCGCGCAGATTGGCCACCGAACGCGCCAGCCCCGCCGCGCGCGCGGCATCGAACAACTGCGCGTACGCGGTCTGTGCCGTGGGCGAAAGCGGCGTGTGGCGGGCCATGCTGGTTATACTAGCTCAAGTTGTCTCTTAGTATAACCATGGACGCGCTGGCCCGCGCCTTCGCATTGGACGGGCGCGGCGCCGGGAGTCGAAAGCCGGATCATGGCGAAGCCGAAGCCTCCCCAACCGTTCCGGTCGGAAACAACCGCACTCGCTGGACATTGTCGCATCAAGCTCGCGGTGCGGCGCGCATGGCCTCGACGATGGCCTGGGTTTCCACGCTGACGCGGGTGACGCGCATCAGCAGGTCGATCACCGTGTCCTTGTAATCGGCGAAGCGATAGGTGTTGAATTTCTCGCGGATGGTCGGGTCCTTCGGCTTCTTTTCCTTGTACTGATCCAGGATCCATTCCAGCGCGGAACGATTGCCGAGTTTGTATTCCCACGCTTCGCGCGGCACGCCCGCGAGCGTGGTTTCCGAATCCAGCACGATGCGGCCCGAATCCTTGTCGGCTTTCAACATCGCTTTCGGCGCAGCGCCGTTCTTGCGCGCCTTTTCGTCCAGGATGTCGGTGCGCGCGAGCGGCCACGGTTCGACCGCTTCGTAGCCGATGTGCAGTTCCATCAATGCCCTGCCCCAGTCGGCCCAGCGCCAGAAATCCGGATGATCATTTCCATAAAAGGGAATGCGCGGAAACTCGCGCTTGAGGTTCTGCGCATATTTCTCGCGGTACACCGGATCGTGCAGCACGGCGTACACGTAGTGGAAGATCGCTTCCTTGGTGATCGAACGCGCGCTGCCGCGTTTGCCCTGCTTTTGCTCGTCATTCCCGCGCAGGCGGGAATCCAGCGCCTCTGCTTCTGCTGTCCTGGAAAGTCGCTGGACTCCCGCTTTCGCGGGAGTGACGGCATTTTTGTAGTGATCCTTGAACTGCTTCAGCGCCCAGTCGGTGATGTTGTCGATGCGGTTTCCATTTTCGTCGTACCGCCAGAGGCATACAAACTGCGCCGCGGATGGGATGAACATGTCCTTGTTCGGCAGCTTCGCCGTTGCGATCACGCCAAAGTCGCTGCGCTCTTCCACGGCGAAGCTGAAGCCGACATTTGCGGCCGA
>DASXWZ010000167.1:0-2426 GCA_036503375.1 Rhodanobacteraceae bacterium
CATCGAGAAATACGTCAAGGTGTCGTTCTTCGGCTGCAACATCGGCCTGGCGATGATGCTGGTGTTCAGCCTGTTCCCCGGCGGCATCCTGCAGGTGTGGGACGTGATCCAGAACGGCTACTGGCACGCGCGCGGCATGGATTACACCTCCAGCCCGCTCGCGAAAACGCTCGAATGGCTGCGCCTGCCGGGCGATCTGGTGTTCATCGTGTTCGGGGCGATCCCGCTGGTAATCGCATCTCTCAAGGGCTGGACGAACCTGCGCGCAGATGCCGCGCCGGCGCCGGCGGAATCCGTGACGACGCGCTAAGCCGGAACACCCGATGGCGAACGCGATCGGGTGTCCGAGGGAACAACCCGAGACTCAAGCCGTGGCCTGTCCGCGTCGCGCGGCCCACAGGTAGGTCGCCGCCACGATCGCGGCGAAGACCAGCCCGCCGATGATCAAGGCCGGCATCGCGAAGCCTTCGCCTACCAGCGCCAGCGGTGCGCCGGGATTCTTGAAGCCGAGCTGGTCGGCGAACGCGATCAGCAGCGCGTACAACACCGCGAGCAGACTCTCGCCGACGATCAGGCCGGACGCCAGCAGCACGCCCAGTTGCTTGGTGCCTTCCGGATTTTTTCCGCGATCGGCGCGCGCGTCGAAGAACGCACCGACCACCGCGCCGACCACCACCATCAGCGTGGTCGAAGTCGGCAGATAAATTCCCAGGCCGACGGCCAGCGGCGGCAGGCGCGGACCCTTGGTCGTGCGCACCAGGATCTCGTCGATGATGATGATCGCGACGCCGATGGCGGCGCCGATGCCGATCAGGCTCCAGTCGATGTTGTGCTGGATCACGCCCTGCGCCAGCGCGGAAATCAAACCCGCCTGCGGCGCCGGCAGCGCGCGCGCGGGATCGGCGCCCGGCGCGCCGTTGAACCCGAACGCCTGCTGCATCAGGTTCAACACCGGCGGGATCACCAGCGCGCCGGCGATCACGCCGATCACCAGCGCCCACTGTTGTTTCTCGGGCGTCGCATCGACCAGTTGGCCGGTTTTCAGATCCTGCAGATTGTTGTTGGCGATCGACGCCACCGCGAACACGATCGCGGTGATGAACAACGCAAACGCCACCACCGCCTTGCCCGTCCCCACTTCCGTCTGCACGCCGGTGAATACCAGCAGCAGCGCGGCGATGATCACGACCAGGATGCCGATGCCCGACAACGGACTGTTGGACGAACCGATCAATCCCGCCATGTAGCCGCACACCGCGGACACGACGAAACTCAGGATCACCACGAACAGCACGCCGCCGATCGTCAGCAACCAGGCGTGGTCGGCCAGACCGCTGGTGCGGCTGAAGTGCCACAGCAGGAACGCGATCGGGATCAGGCACAGCAGCGAAATGAGGCCGACCATGCCGATCGGCATGTCGTGTTCGGTACGCGGCATCGAGGCGAGCGTGCCCGCGCTGCGCGCGCGCGACGCGCGCAAGGCGCCTGCCAGTCCCGCCACCACCGGCTTCACCAGTTTTGCGAGCGTATAGATCGCAGCCACGCCGATGGTGCCCGCGCCGACGAAACGCACGTAATGGCTCCACGCGGCTTGCGCCACGTCCGCCGCTGCGCCCGCGGCCGGATGCAGCGCGGTGAAATGCGGCACCGCCCAGGCCCAGCCGATCAGCGCGCCCACGCCCATCGCCACGCCGACCCACAAGCCGACCAGATGGCCGACGCCGAACAGCATGAAGGAGAGGGAGAAGTCGAAACCGCTGGTGGAACCGCGATCGCCGATGCGGAAATACGAAGCGACGTCGGACGCGAAGATCCGCGTCTGCACGATCACGTAGAAGATCGCCGAGAGGATCGCGCCGGTGACCACCGCGCGCAGGCCCGCGCTGCTGGCCTGTGATTCGTTCGACGGCACATCAGCATGCGCGCGCGTTTCGACCGGGATGTTGCCGAGTTTCTCGGCGCTGCCGCCCGCTCCGACCTTCAACACTTCAGCGCAGGCCACGCCTTCGGGATACGGCAGGTCGGAATCGGTCACCAGCGCGCGCCGCAGCGGAATCGTGTACATCACGCCGAGGATGCCGCCGGTGACGCAGATGCCGAACGAGGTCCAGAACGGAAAGCCCGTCCACCAGCCGATCATGATCAAGCCCGGCAGCACGAAGATGATCGAGGACAGCGTGCCCGCGGCCGAGGCCACCGTCTGCACGATGTTGTTCTCCTGGATCGTGGCGTCGCGCACCGCCTTCAGCAGCGCCATCGAGATCACCGCTGCGGGTATCGAGGTCGAGAACGTCAATCCGGCTTTCAAACCGGCGTAGACATTCGCTGCGGTGAATACCAGCGTGATGATCACGCCGATGATCAGACCCCGTATCGTCAGCTCGCTGCGCGGCGGCGCCGCTGCGGTGGTGCTGTTCATGTAACCC
>DASXWZ010000168.1:0-16634 GCA_036503375.1 Rhodanobacteraceae bacterium
CGTTGGGAACACGGCCCACCGCGCACAACACGCGATCGAACAACTGCGGCTTCGGCGCGCTCTCGCCTTCGAACGTCACCTCGATGCCGTTCTTCTGCGCCTTGGCCGAAGACACTTTCGTCTTGAGGTGAATGCCGGCGTAGCGTTTGCCAATACGCTGTTGCAGCGGCCGCACCAGATCAGGATCGGTGCCGGGCATCAACTGGTCGAAGAGTTCGACCACGGTCACTTCCGAACCGAGCGCGTCGTACACGCAAGCCATTTCCAGGCCGATGATGCCGCCGCCGATCACCAGCAGTTTCTTCGGAATCTCGCCGAGCGTCAGCGCATCGGTGGAGTCCATCACGCGCGGATCGCCCCACGGCAGGCCCGGCAGTTTCACCGCCTGCGAACCGGCGGCGATGATGCACCGTTCGAAACGCACCAGCTTCTTGCCCTCGCCCGTTTCCACTTCTATTTCGTGCGGCGACACGAACATGCCGCTGCCGCGCACGCCGCGCACCTTGCGCTGCTTCGCCATCGCGGCGAGGCCGCCGGTGAGCTTGCCGACCACGCCATCCTTGAACGCTCGCAGTTTGTCCAGTTCGATCTTCGGCTTGCCGAACACGATACCGTGCGAGGCCATCAATTCCGCATCGTTGATCAGGTCGGCCGCGTGCAGCAACGCTTTCGATGGAATGCAGCCGACGTTCAGGCATACGCCGCCGAGGCGGTCGTAGCGTTCGATCAGCAGGGTGTCGAGACCGAGATCGGCCGCGCGGAATGCAGCGGTGTAGCCACCGGGGCCGGAGCCGAGCACGCAAACCTGGCATTCGAAATCGGCTTTGCGTCCGCTGTCCTTCGCGCCCGTTGGCGCAGCCTGCTTCTGCGCAGGCGACGCCGGTTTCCCTGCCGCGGCAGCCGGCTTTTTCTCCGGCTCATCCTTTTTGGCCGCAGCTCGAGCAGCTTCCGGTTTCGTCTCACCCGAAGCGCCCGCTTCGACAATCGCGATCACGCTGCCTTGCGAAACGTTGTCGCCCTCCTTGACGCGAAGTTCCTTGATCGTGCCGGCTGCCGAGGCCGGAACTTCCATCGTCGCCTTGGCCGATTCCAGCGTGACGAGGCTCTGGTCCTTCTCTACTCGATCGCCGACCTTCACCAGCACTTCGATCACCGGCACGCCGGTGAAATCGCCGATATCGGGCACTTTCAGTTCGATCGTATTGGCCATGCTTGTTTCCCGTATCGAAGCGGATGCGCGGACGCTTCCGCGTGAATTCACCGGTGAGGTGTCTCGTTGCCTTCTGCCCGCACGGCTTCGTCCGGCCGCGCCGCGTCATCGTGGCGATAGCCCTGCTGCGGACCTGATTCGTCAACGCGGCCTGTTTCGGCCGATTGCTCGACCGCACGTGCCGCATCGTTTTCCGCGAGTATTGCCCGTTCGTGGTGCTCGACCTTGGGCCGCTCTTCCGCGAGCGCCGGACCGCGGCTGTCCTTCATCGCTTCGCGCGCCTCCTCGCCCGACAATCCGAACCAGGAACGTACGTGCAGGTCACGCTGCGGAAACGGCATCTCGATGCCGTATTTCGCGAGCGCCGTGTGCAGCGCCCAGTTGTAGGCGGCGGTAATGCTGCTTGAACGCTTGGTGGCTTCGGCGTTCAACCACACCACCAGCGCGAAGTTCAACGCCGAATCGCCGAATCCTGTCAGCCACACCTGCGGCCGGCGCGGGCCGTCCTGCGCCAGCGTGAAAGGCACTTCGGATGCGGCTTCCAGCGCCGCCTTCTTCACCAGTTCCTTGTCGGTTCCGTAAGCTACGCCGAACGGCACGCGATGGCGGCGCGCGACTTCGCGCAGCGTCCAGTTGACCACGTTGTGGGTGACGAATTCGGAATTCGGCACCAGGATGTCGATATTGTCGTTGGTGGTGATGCGCGTGGCGCGGATGTGGATGTCGCGCACCGTGCCGTGCACGCCGTTGGACAGCTCGACGAAATCGCCGACTTTGAGGCTGCGGTCGAACAGGATGATCAGGCCGGACACGAAGTTGGAAAAGATCGCCTGCAAGCCGAAGCCCAGTCCTACACCGAGCGCGCCTGCGAACACGGTGAATTGGGAAAGCGGAATGCCCGCCACGGACAACGCCACCAGCACGCCGAGCGTCAGTAGCAGGTAATGCACCACGCGCGAGAGCGTGTACATCGTGGCCTGATTGGCGTGGTGTCTGGATGCGTAACGACCCAAACCCGCACGCAAAACCCAGGACACCACCAGCGCGCCGAGAAAGACGATGATCGCGGCCAGCAGCGCGCCGACCGTCAGCTTGACTCCGCCGGTGTTGAGGATCTGGAAGCCCAGGAAGTCGTTTGCGTCGTGCAACCAGCCGCGCAGTGTTTCCATCGTGTCGGCGCCGGTGTCCTGCAATTGATTGGCGACGGTCGCGGCCACGGCGCGTTCGCCTACAGCAACAAGAGGCGCAGGTCGCCCAGACACTGCGCGAGATAGGTGGCGAAGCGCGCTGCGTCGGCGCCGTCGATCACGCGATGGTCGTAGGACAGCGACAATGGCAGCATCAATCGCGGCTTGAATTCGCCGCCGCTCCACACAGGCCGCATCGAGGAACGCGATACGCCGAGGATCGCCACTTCCGGCGCATTGATGATCGGCGTGAAAGACGTGCCGCCGATGCCGCCCAGCGAGGAGATCGAAAAGCAGCCGCCGGACATGTCGGCCGGCGACAGTTTCTTGTCGCGCGCCTTCTTCGAAATCGCGGCGAGCTCCATCGCCAGTTCCAGCACGCCCTTGCGATCGCAATCGCGGATTACCGGCACCACCAGCCCTTCCGGCGTGTCTACCGCGATGCCGATGTGGAAATATTTTTTCAGGATCAGTTTTTCGCCGCTCGCGTCCAGCGATGCGTTGAATTGCGGGTATTGCTTCAGCGCCGCGACCACGGCCTTGATCAGGAACACCAGTGGCGTGACTTTCACTTCCCTGTTTTCCACGCCGAGCTGCTTGCGGAACGCCTCCATGTCCGTGATGTCGGCGGACTCGTGCTGGGTGACGTGCGGGATCATCGCCCAGTTGCGCGCAAGATTGGCGCCGGAGAGCTTCTTGATGCGCGAGAGCGGTCTTTCCTCAACCTCTCCGTACTTCGAAAAATCCACCTGCGGCCACGGCAGGAGATTCAGGCCGCCGCCGGCTGCGGCGCCCGCTTGCGGCGCGCCGCCGGCGAGCGCCGATTTCACGAACGCCTGCACGTCTTCTTTGGTAATGCGGCCGTTGCGTGCCGAGCCGCGCACGCGCGCCAGATCGGCGCCCAGTTCGCGCGCGAAAGCGCGCACCGCGGGGCTTGCGTAAGGCACCTTGTCGGGCGCGATCGTGTCGGCATCGAAGGGGATCGGCGGTGAGCGCGGGCCGGAATCGTCGCGTTGCTCCGGCTGTCCACTTTCCGGAGTTGGCGCTGCTTTCGCCTTTTCAGCGGATACCTTTGGCTCCGCCCCCTCAACCCGCCCCTCCGCGCGTTGGGGAGATGACGACTTCTTGGGCGCGCTTTCGCCGGCGGCCGGTTTCTCCGCAGGCGCCGCGGGTTTCGAAGCGGCTTGCTCCTCGCCCGCTTCGATCAGCGCGATCACGCTGCCCTGCGAAACGGTGTCATTCTCCTTGACCTTGACCTCGCGCACGGTGCCGGCAAAGGGGGCGGGCACCTCCATGGTGGCCTTGGCCGATTCCAGCGTGACCAGGCCCTGGTCCTTCTCGACACTGTCGCCGGGCTTGACCAGCACTTCGATCACCGGCACATCGGTGAAATCGCCGATGTCCGGAACGGTGGCTTCGCGCACGTCGGGCATGCTCTTTCCTGTTTTCGATGGCGTGATAACGGCCAAGTGTCGCGCATCCGCGCCGCCGCGTCATCAAGGTCGGACAGGACCCTGCGCGGCATCCACGATCTGCTTCACCGACACCTCGTGCTGCGGGAACGGCATGCTGATGCCTTCCGCATCGAAACGTTCCTTGACCGTGCGCGTCAGCGTGGTTTGCGCCTCCCACAGATCGCTGACGTGCGTCCAGGCGCGGATCACCAGATCGACCGTGCTGGCGCCCAGCGCGTTCACCCAGACGCCGGGCTCGGGCTGTTCGAGGATGCGTGGATCGGCGGCGAACGCCTCGCGCACGATCTGCATCGCGCGGCCGATGTCGTCCTTGTAACCGATACCCACGATGACTTCGAAGCGACGTTTGCCCAGGCGATTGAAGTTGATGATCGCATCCGAACCGACCTTCGAATTGGGCACGATCGCCTCGCGGTTGTCGGGCATCACCAAGTAGGTCTGCATCAGGTCGATGCGCTCGACCGTGCCCATGATCGAACCGAACTGCACGAAGTCGCCGATCCGGAACGGACGAAACACGATCAGCAACACGCCCCAGGCGAGATTGGACAGCGAGCCTTGCAATGCGAGCCCGATCGCCAGCCCCGCCGCACCGACCGCGGCTACCAGCGAAGCGGTGGGAAAGCCGGCCTTCTGCACCACGCCTACCACCAGCAGAACGGCCATGGCGCCGTAGGCGGCATTGCGCAGGAAACCGATCAGTGTCGGATCGGTGTGTCCGCGCCGCAATGCGCGTGCGAACAGATTGGCGATGCGCGCGATCAGCCAGAAACCGGCAATCAGCAGCACCACCGCAATCGCCAGTTGCAGGGCGTAGTGCGCGGTGCTTTCAGGCAAGTCCGAAAGATGAACGTTTTTCAACCAGTCCTGCATCCGTGAAGCTCCCGTGATGCGGATGACACCGACATCCTGCCATTGTGAACGACAACGTACATCAACGCGTACACCTGCGTTCCCGCATGCGTTCGAGCGGGTGATTCGGCATAGAATGTCGCCGTGCCGATTGCGGGCACGCCGTGTTCTTGCGCCTTTTTCATCTTCGGATCGGCAAGCTTCGCATGCCGCCCCACGGACGGGACTTCAATGATCGACGCAGAGTTCGGGGCCTCGCACGCCGGCTTCGTGCCGGCGGGTTCGGGCAATGTGGAAACCTCGCTGCCGCCCTTCGACAATTTCGACCAGGCCGCGCGCGCCGTGCTGGCGCGCCTGCGCGCCGATACCGGGCTCGCGTTGTGGGCGCTCACGCGCGTAGAGGGCAACGATTGCGTTTTGCTCGCGGTGGACGACGACAACTACGGATTGCAGGCCGGCACGTATCTGCCCTGGTCCGACAGCCTGTGCGCGCGCATGATCGGCGGTGCGGGCCCCCAAGCCACGCCGGACGTGCTGGCCGAACCGGGCTATCGCAGTGCGCCGATGTTGCGGCACGCGCGGATCCGCGCCTACATCGGCGTGCCCGTGCAGCATTCGAACGGGCAATTGTTCGGTACCTTGTGCGGTTTCGATCCCGCGCCGCGCGGTCCGGAACTGACGCGATTCCTGCCGCAGGTGCGCTTGCACGCACGCATGCTCGGCACGTTGCTGGAGCACGATCTGGAACTGGCCGAAACCACGCGTCGGGCCGAGCGTGCGGAAATGGAGTCCATGTCCGATCCGCTTACCGGCACCTACAACCGCCGCGGCTGGATGCACATGCTGAAAATCGAGGAGGCGCGTTGCCTGCGCTACGGGCAGAGCGCGGGGGTACTGATGGCCGATCTCGACGATCTGAAACTGGTCAACGACAGCCTGGGGCACGACGACGGCGATGCGTTGCTGGTCCGCGCTGCACGCGCGTTGTCGCGCGCGGTGCGCGACGGCGATGCGCTGGCGCGGATCGGCGGCGACGAATTCGCGGTACTGGTGATCGGCGTGGGTGCGGCTGAAATGGAAAACCTGCGCGCGCGCGCGGAAGCGTCCCTGCAGGCCGTCAACGTGCAAGCCACGCTGGGCATCGCGCTGCGCGGCACAGGGCAGTCGTTGGAGCAGGCATTTCGCGCCGCGGATCTGGCGATGCTGGAAGCCAAGCAGCGCAAACACGGCCGGCCGCGAAACGGCGCGGCTTCTCCTTCCGGGTCTGAGGCACAATAAAAAGCCGCGGCGCTTCGCGCGCCGCGGCGGATCGATCGGAAGGTCGCGCTTATTGCTGATGCATTGTTTCCGCGCGCGTGATCGTGAATCTCGCACCCGACAGGCCGAGGTCGATGCCCTGACCGACTCCGGCCAGCGCAAGCGATACCGTGCCCTTGGTCAGTACCTGCGCGGTGGCTGCCTTGCCGGCGGCGGCACTGGCTTCGCCCTGCGCATACGAACCCAGCACTTCGCGGATGTGGTGCACGTCGCTGAAGGTGCCGGTGCCGTCGTCGATCTGCCACTTGCCGGCGCTCAGGCCGCCGCCGATCACTTCCAGATGCACCGGCATGGATTCGCCGTTGGCGCAGGTCACGACGCCACGGCCTTCGGCTTTCTTGACGATCGCCGACCAACCCTTCATCGAGAACTTCATCTTGCATTCGAGATCGGCAGCCGCCGAGGCGCGCGGAGCGAACGCAAGCGAGCCGGCGCACAGCAGCGCGGCACCGGCCGCGGCGGCCAGCGCGTGTGTCTTGACGCGCGTGATGGTTCCTTTCATCTGATGACCCTCCTCCTGTCGATGTGGTGACGCTTTGCGCGGCCAGTGTCGCGCCGGAAAGCTGAACCTCGCGCTAGATGCCATGCGCCGAGACCGACTCCCGGCTGAATCGAAGGCCAGCGCGATTTGACAGTCGTCCCGGTGCGTAGCATGGTCGGATGGAATCATCGTCGGGAGCAGCGACATGCGTGTCCATGGCTATACGTGGATGGTATTGGCGCTTGCGGTTGCGGGCTTCAACGCTGCGCCCGCCGCCGCGCGCGTGGTGTGCCGCGACGTGCAGGTGGTGCACAAGGTCCCGCACAAGGACAAGCACCGCATCGCCGGCACCGCGATCGGCGCGGTCGCAGGCGGCCTACTGGGTCATCAGGTCGGCAAAGGCAAGGGCAAGACGCTGGCGACCGCCGGTGGCGCGGTCGCGGGTGGCGTGATCGGCAACAAGGTGCAGAAGGCGCACCAGGAAAGCGAGACATACACGACGACCGAGCGCCGCTGCGACGAAATCAACTAGGAATCGCCGCAAAGCTACTGCGCTTTGCGACGATTCTGGTGCGCCGCAGAAATCCGGAAGGCTACTTCGACAACTTGTCGATCAGTTTCACCACGATCGTGCCGCCGGGCAGCACCAGGCCGGCGAAATCCGCGCCCAGGTCGAACAGCGCGTCGCGTGAACCGAGCTTGCGCACCGCGTTGCCGAGCATGTTGCCTTCCTTGTTGACGCGCCCGGACAAGCCATCGATCTCGATCACGCCCTGCTTGTCCTTCCACGTGAACTGGAAGGCATAGACCGGCCGGAACATCAGGTTCAGCGATTGGATGTCGATTTCGTCGCTCTCGATCTGATCGGCCTCGACCGGCGTGCTCAACTTCGACTTCACCTGCTGCACTACCGACGCCGCGGTGACGGTCGGCGCGATGAAGTTCGGTTCGCTGGTGTCGGTGAGATCGCGGAAGGTGTAATTGCCGGCGAAGTCCGCCAGCATCTTTTCCGGCGCCTGCCGGTGCAGGCCGTCGAAATATTCCGACAGGGCCACCACCCGCTCGCAATCCTCGAGTCCCTGCAGGCTCAATTCGCGCGAGGGACCGACGTTCAATTTCTGGCCGAGCAGTTCCACCGCGTTCGCGTGCGCGTGCTCGATGCGAACCTTGTAGACCGTCTTGCGTTTGTAGGCGGTGCGCCGCGTGGCCTTGGCCAGCCAGAAAGGCTCGTAACGCTTCTCGGTCGACGACAGCGCGATGTCGGTTTCCTTGGGCCGGTCCCACAACTTCATCCGCGCCAGCATGCCGAAGGCGGCGATCTTCTCGTGCTCGGCCTGCGCGCGCGCGGAAGTCTCGTTGTAGACGTCGTCGAAGACGCAGATCTTCTCTTCCATAACGCAACCCCGAAACGCCATGGATGCGAACGCGCAGCATGCGCGCACGGGCTCCCCGTATCAATGGTGCGGCTTGCCCGTACCCGATTCCGGAAACTTCGCCGGATCGTATCCGCCGACTTCGAAGCTCAATGTTTCCTTGCCGTGGCCGGCGGTGACCACGTCCATCTCGATCACTTTTGCCTTGATCAGGGCCTTGATGAAACGCGCATCGTCCTTGATGAACAGCGCAGGCTCGCCGGTCTTGGGCAGGTACGCCTTCCACTTCCGCGGTTTGCCGTCGAAGCGCATCGGCACGTCGCACTGGCCCTTGCAGACGAAACCGCGGCCGCTGCCGAACAGGTAGACGCTCTGGCCCCACTTCGAATGGCGGCGCAGGATCAGCCGCACCGCCGCCTCGCCGGTCGGTCTGCTGCTGCCGATGCTGGCCGAGACCTGCCTGCCGCCCGATTGCATGCCGGTCTGGTAGCTCCACAACGCCGCCAGCCGGTCTTGCTCGGCCTGCGCCTTGGCCTTGGCTTCGATCTGCGGCAGCGTCTTGCGCACTTCCGCCGCGGCGGGCGTGTCGCCGAAATCATTGACGATCTCTTCGCCGATTGGTGCGGCCAGATCACCGCGATGGCTGTCGAGCATCTGCCGGTACAGCTTCAGCTTTTCAGCAGCCTGTTCGGCGCGATTACCCTGCTGATTGGTCGCCTCGTTCTGCGGCGGGGCCGGCGCCTGCGAGCAACCGGCCGCTAGCGCGAACAACAGGGCCATGGCGGCGATCCGAACGGGAAGGTTCATGCATTGCAGTGTACCCGTCGCGCCCGACCGTTGACATCCGGCAGGATCGCTCAATCTCCCGATCGCGGATCAGCCGTCGATCCCCTCGACGAACACAGTTGCTGCTCCCTGTCGTTCGTATGTCAGGTTGACGGTACGTCCGACCGCGCGGGTCCGATGGATCGTGCCCGCGGGCACCACCAGGTATTGCCACTCGGTCAGTTCGACGGTGTCGAGGCCGGCGAGATCGATCTGCAGCCTGCCCGCGACCACCAGGAACAGTTCGTCCGAATCCGGATGCCGGTGCCAGCGGTACTCGTCTTCGAAAACTGCCAGCCGCAGGCAGTGATCGTTGACGTTCGACAGCACTTCGTTCCGATATCGATCGGCAATGTTCCTTTGGTGGGAGCGGATGTCGACGACCGTCAGAACAGGACAACGGGCTTGCTCGGCCGAGTATTCCTGCGCGGATGGAAAGAGTGGATCCACTTTCTTCTCCGGCACGGTCGCACCGTCAACAGCAACCCGCGCACGATTGCGCGCGCGTAACGTGCACGGCTGCCGGATTCGCTGTTTGTGAACGTCCCTCGCGCTGGCCGAAGATCATGCCGCCCAGGATCAGCGCACCGCCCGCGGCCATGCTGGGCGTCAACGGTTCGCCCAGGAACAGCCAACCCCACGCCACGCCGAACGCCGGCACGAGATAGGTGACCATCGCCGCGCGCGTCGCGCCGATCTTGCCGATCAACCGATAGAACAATGCGTACGCGAAGCCGGTGCAGAGCACGCCCAGCGCGACCACGCTGGCCCACGAGTGCGCGGGAACGGCGTTCTTCGGCCATTCGAAGAATGTAAACGGCGCAAGCTCCAGCGCGCCGGCCAACAGCGCAGCCGCGGCCAGCGCCGCCGGCGGCAGGTCGGAAAGATGGTGCTTCACCAGGTTGGTGGAGACCCCGTACATCAGCGCCGCCAGCGTTCCCGCACCCACCGCCGCGGCAATGTGGGAACCGGCCACGTCTCCGCTGGCCAGCACCGTCACGCCCGCGAGCCCGGCGAACAACGCCACCGCGCGGCCCACGCCGATGCGCTCGCCGAACAACGCGAAGGCGACCAGCGCGGCGAACGGCACCGCCATGCTGTTGGAAATCGCACCGATGCCTGCGGGCGCGCGCTCGGCGCCCCACGCGAACAGCAGGAACGGCAGCGTGGTCGAGATCGAGCCGATCGCAACGATCGCCGGCCAGCGCGAAAGCGTGAAGTGCGCGCGTTCGCGCCACAGGAACGGCAACAGCACCAGCGCGCCGAGCGCCAGCCGCACTTCGACCAGCGGCAGGGGACCGAAATCCTTCGCGGCGACGCGCTGGAACAGGAACGAGCCACCCCAGATCGCAGCCAGCGCAACCAGCACGGCATAGGTGCGGGCTTGGCCGTTGCGCATCACCCGCGGCCGGTGGCCGCCACGCGGTTTGGGCGGTACCGGTCTATCGGCTTGCGCCAGCAGGCGCGCGGTTTCCGGGTTCATGATGTGGCCGTGCAGGAACATCATCCCGCCGGCGATTCTTGCAAATTCGTTCAACATGGCGTCCATCTCCGATGTTGCGTGTTCGACCCTGGAGGCGCAGGATATGGCCATTGCCTGATCCACGGTAGCGAAGATTTTTCCACCCTGACTTGAGAAATTTCGAAATGGCCAGAGCTCCCCTCAACGCCCTGCAGGATTTCGTCGCGGTGGCACGCGTGCAGAACCTCACGCGCGCCGCCGAGCGCCAGCACATCACCGTGAGCGCGCTCAGCCACCAGATGCGTTCGCTGGAACAGCGCGTCGGATGTCCGCTGTTCGTGCGCGGTTCGCGCGGGCTGACGCTGACCGCGGAAGGACGCATGTTGCTGGACAACGTGGCGCCGCACATCGAGGCGATCGAACAGGCGCTGCGACCGCTCTGCGGCCGGCGATCGACCGTGTTGAATCTTTCCGCGACGCCTTCGATGGGATCGAGCTGGCTGCTGCCGCGATTGCCGCGCTTCGTGCAGCGACATCCGGAAATGGAACTGAACCTGGACTCCTCGATCGAACTGGTGGATTTCGCCGACGGCCGCTTCGACGCCGCGCTGCGTTATGGGCCGGGCCAGTGGCCCGGTGTGGTTTCCGAGCCGCTGTTCGATGAGTGGCTGACGCCGGTGGCGAGTCCGTTGCTGCTGAAAGGCCGCAAGCCGCCGAAGCTGGAGCAGCTCGGCGACTGGCCGTTGCTGTGTCCGGAAGATCCGTGGGCGGAATGGTTCACGACCTTCGGCGGCAAACCGCCCAAGCGTTACGCGGCGTCCTTCACCGATTCGGAAACGCGCCAGCGCGCCGCGGTGGAAGGCATCGGTATCGCGCTCGGCCGCACCACCATGGTGAAGCCGTTGATCGAGGCCGGCATGCTGGTCGCACTGTTCCCGCAGGTGCTGAAGGCACGCTACGGGCATTACCTCGTGTATCCGCAACGTTCGCGCGAACACTCTGGCTTCGTCGTCTTCCGCGAATGGTTGCTGGAGGAAGCCGCACAGGTGTTCCGATCGCTGCCGAACGTCAATGTGAAGCCCGGCAAGGCCAACGCCAAGCGTGAAGCGGCGCTCGCTTGATGCATTCGCGACCTCGCGAGGACAGTCAACCGCCGCCGCAGGGATCGCGGCCGAGATCGTGGTCGTACACGGAGACCTGCTGGTCGCGAGCGTGGCCATCGCGTCCACCCGCGGTCACGGCATTGATCTGCCGGCAGGCTTCGTCGCGCGGGATTTCGCGCGACGTGACCGATACCGGGGCCCACGCGCCGCCGCGCGAACCACGCCGGCCATGCCGCGAACCCGTAAGCGACTGATCGGCACCGAAGCGCGCAATGCCGTCGCCGGGCACGGTTGCCGGACACTTCGAGTGTCGATAGAAAACCTCGCCGTCGCTCGCGCGACACTCGTACGAAACGAGCTGCTTGTCTTCGCGTGAACGAAGGTGGGTGGCATGCGTGCGGGTTTGGGCGCGTTTGCGGACACGCGCATGTCCAGCCGGAGATTTGGATGACGTGTCCGCCGCGTAGGCCGGGGCGCGCGGATCGATCAGCGGTTGCCCGCGGATGACCATTTCCGCTTGCGCGGACGGCTTCGCGCAAGCGGTGTCCTGGAAAGCGACCACCCCGCTTGCATCGACGCACTTGAATATCGAAGCCCCGTGCGCGTGCTGCATCGCGAGCAGCAACGGAAGCGCGCCCAGCCAGCGCAGATACGCCGTCGAAGCCGATACATTGCCTTTGCAAGCGATCATCGCCGGACCCTCCGTCATGACGAAAGGATCCCGCAGCCCGTATCGAGCGCCTATCGGTGTTACCCGCTGCCGCCCGTAGGCCGTTTCCGATTCGTCATGCCCGCTCGATCAGCGCGGCGTAGCAACCCGGTTTCGCGAAATGCGCGTGGATGTAGGCCGCGTTCGGGTTCGCGAACAGCCGTTCGATCAACGATTCCAGCTCGCGGCCTTCGACCACGTCGGCGTCGATCAACATGCCGTCGCGATCGAACGCGCGCAGGGACATCAGGCGCTCGCGCAATGCCGGCGGCACGCGATCGATTTCGTCGTAGTGGCATTCACCTGCACGCACGTAGATCGCGTACGAGGAGCGGAACGGCGAAGCCACGGCGTGATGTTCGTAATGCGTCAGGATCACCTCATCGCCGACTTCGGCGTCGGTGAGGCTGATGCGGCATGGAAAACCGGGCTGGCTATCGGCGACGACCCGCTTCGCGCCGCGCGCGGCGAGCGCCTCGTCGGACAGCGGGAACAAGCCTGCGAAAGTTTCGGGAAACAATCCTTGCACGCGAAAACTCATCTTTCGGCTCCGATCTGGTGGACCGCCAGCATTCCCTTTCCCACGCGAAACCGCCATCCGATTCTTGTGATGCTTGCGCTTCTGCGCGGGTGCGCCAGCGTCGGTGAGCGCAAAAAAAAAGCGGCCATCCGTGGCCGCTGTTGATATCGTCCCTGATGCGACCATCCATGGCCGCTCTCCAAGCCGTCGCTTCTTGCGATCAGTCCTGCGATTTCGCCACCACGCTGCCGTCGCCCGGGTCGACCAGCAGGTCCACGTCGTGGCCATTGCTGTCCTGGGCGCTCGCTTTCCAGAGACCGTCGTCGAAGTCGACGTCGTCGATGTTCTGGAAGCCCTGCGCGCTCAGCTTGGCCTTGACCTCGTCCTCATTGAGTTGGGATGGCGCGTCGGCCTGATAGACCCTCCCGGTCACCGGCGCGATCTTGATGCGCACCCAGTTGTCGTTGCCGCCGCGCGCCTTGGCTTCCCAGACACCGTTCTTGAACTCCAGGCCCTTCACTTCCTTGTAACCGGCCTGTGCGACGTCGCCCTTGATGGCGTCCTCGCCCAACGCGCCGCTCGGTTTCTGGAAAGTCCTCGTGGTAGTCGTCGTGGTGGTCTGCCGGGTGGTGATTCCCGTGTCCTGTGCCCATGCCGCGCTCCCCGCGCCCAAAACCAGGGCGCCCAAGAGTGCGATGGTCAGCATCCGTGTTTGCATGGCCGTTCCTCCATTGAGACCTCGGCCAGCTTGCGCAGGCGCGTTTCAACGGTTGGTGAATCGGCGAGTGAGCCTCAGCGGGCGTTCATCGTGTCCGCGACGCGCGATGGCGCTGCTAGGCTTGTCGTTCTCCCGCGGGCGCGCACATGAAATCCGACGGCATCGCCTTCCATCATCCGCTGGCCTTCTGGATCGGCTGCATCGCGGTGGCGATCGGCGTGTTCCTGCACATGCCGATGTACGTGATGGCCGCGCCGATGCACTACCACCTCGCCGGCATGGCGATGGACATTCCGATGTCGATCGGCATGGGGCTGATTCCCTGCGGCGTATTGCTGGCCGCGTACGGATTGATGCCGCACCTCGCGCAATTGCACCAGAGCCTGCACGGACACGCCAATCACCTTCATTTCCATGTCGCCGACGGCGTGCCGCTCAATGGCGAACACTGGAAATTGGTGATCGTGCTGGCGGTGGCGTTGACCGTGGACGTGATGAAGCCGGCCTCGATCGCGTTCGTGATGCCCGGCATGGCGCACGAATACGCGATCACATCGTCGAAAGCGGGTTATCTCGCGCTGTCGGCACTGACCGGCACCGCGGTCGGTTCGATCGTGTGGGGCCGCATCGCCGATCTGTTCGGACGGCGCGCGGCGATCCTGCTGTCCGCCATCATGTTCATGGGCACGGCGATCTGCGGCACCATGCCGGCGTTCTCGTGGAATCTGGTGATGTGCTTCCTGATGGGCGCGGCGGCGGGCGGCATGCTGCCGATCGCGTTCACGCTGATGGCGGAGACGATCCCGACCGCGCATCGCGGCTGGCTGCTGGTGGCGCTGGGCGGCATCGGCACCTCTGCCGGTTATCTCGCCGCATCGGGCGCTGCGACGTTATTGGAACCGACCTTTTCCTGGCGCGCGCTGTGGCTGTTGAACCTGCCGACCGGCGCGCTGATCGTGTTCCTCAATCGCTACATCCCGGAGTCACCGCGTTTCCTGTCCAGCAACGGATTGCAGCGCGAAGCACGCGCGGTGCTGATGCGTTTTGCCGGTCCGAAGGACGCGCTTGTGGCCGATGCAGAGGAGTCGGCGGAAGACACCCACGTCCTGGAGATCGTGCATCCGGTGGCCGAAGTCCGCGAGTTGCTGCGCGGGCGCTACGCGCGCATCAGCGCGGGGCTGGCGGTGTGCGGCCTGGCCTGGGGCCTGGCGAACTTCGGGTTCCTGTTGTGGTTGCCGGGAAACCTGGAGCGGTTGGGACTGAACGCGCACGCGGCCAGCAGCCTGATGGCGAAATCGGCGATCCTGGCGATCCCCGGCATTGCGGTCGTGGTGTGGCTGTATCAACGCTGGAGCAGCGTGCGCACGCTGGTGCTGTTCATCGCGCTGACCACGCTCGCATTGCTGGCGTTCCTCGCGATCGAAGTGGGCCACGTGCACAACACGACCGCCACCGTCACGGCCACCGTGATGCTGCTGATCGGCATCAGCGGCGTGATCGCGACGATGATCCCGTATTCCGCGGAAATCTATCCGGTGCACCTGCGCGGCACCGGCTCGGGCGTGATCGCCGCCACTTCCAAGGCCGGCGGCATCCTCGGCGCGGGCCTGGGCGTGCTCGGCCTTTTCGACAACTTCACGCTTTCCGCCATCGTGATCGCCGCGCCGATGGCCATCTCCGGAATCATGGTCGCGCGCGCCGGGATCGAAACCCGCGGGCACGCTCTGGAAACGATCCAGCGGGCGATGGTGGAATGAAATGATGTGGTTCATTGCCGTTCCCTCTCCCCGCTTGTGGGGAGAGGGTGGCCGAAGGCCGGGTGAGGGGCTTGCAGTTCAGCGGCGATCCGCTGCAACACATCGTTGGTGCGCATAAAGATATCGTCCGACGAAGCGTGCGCTCGCGCGTGTGATCGCATTTGTCGCGCATGGCTGCCCCTCACCTGTCCGCTTCGCGGACATCCTCTCCCCGCAAGCAGGGAGAGGAAAAATCTAGACCGTTACCGGATTCGGCTTGCTTGGATCGAGTTTCCACAGCTTGATCGCGCGCGCGATTTCCTTGCGGTCGAGCGCGCCGTCATCGGCAAGTGCGCACAGTGCGGCGTGGGCGATCCAGTGGCGATCGACTTCGAAGAATGCGCGCAGGTGCTCACGCGTGTCGCTGCGGCCGTAGCCGTCGGTGCCGAGCACGACGTAGCGCTTGCCTTGCGGCACGAACGCGCGGATCTGGTCGGCATATTCGCGCACATAGTCTGTCGCCGCGATTGCCGGCCCTTCGCGACCCGACAGACACTGCGCCACGTACGACACGCGCTGCTCTTTCGCCTCCGGGTGCAGGCGGTTCCAGCGTTCGCAATCGAAACCGTCGCGGCGCAACTCGATGAAACTGGGGCATGACCAGATGTCCGCCTTCACCCCGAACTCGCGTTCCAGCAACTCCGACGCGGCGATCGCTTCGCGCAGGATCGTGCCGCTGCCCAGCAACTGCACGCGCAGTTTCTTGCTCTTCGCTTTCGCCGAGTCCCGAGTCCCGGGTCCCGAGTCCCGGCTCTTTTTGCTCACCACCGCTTTCGCACTGGCTTTCGTCTCGCGGGGCGGCGGGCCGTCGGTTTCCGGCACGTTCGAATCGCCGCGTCTGTCGGATTTCGCTTCCGCGGTCGGAGCGCCCGCCGGCATCGGCCGGTCGGCGTCGCGGAACAGGTACATGCCCCGCACGATGCCGTCCTCGCAGCCTTGCGGCATGTCAGGGTGCGCGTAGTTCTCGTTCATCACGGTAACGTAGTAATAGACGTCTTCCTGCTCGTGCAGCATGCGGCGCACGCCGTCCTGCAGGATCACCGCGACTTCATAGGAGAAGGTCGGATCGTAGGCGCGGCAGTTCGGGATCGCGCCGGCCATCAGGTGCGACTGGCCGTCCTCGTGCTGCAGGCCTTCGCCGTTCAATGTGGTCCGGCCCGACGTGCCGCCGATCAGGAATCCGCGCGCGCGCGAATCGCCCGCCGCCCAGGCCAGATCGCCGATGCGCTGGAAGCCGAACATCGAGTAGTAGATGAAGAACGGCAGCATCGGCAGGTCGGAAACCGAATAGCTGGTCGCGCCCGCGATCCAGGCCGACATGCCGCCGGCCTCGCTGATGCCCTCCTGCAACACCTGGCCCTTGGTGTCTTCGCGGTAATACAGCAACTGATCCGAATCCTGCGGCTTGTACTTCTGGCCGAACGGCGCGTAGATGCCGATCTGGCGGAACATGCCTTCCATGCCGAACGTGCGCGCTTCGTCGGCGACGATCGGCACCACGTGCGGGCCGACCTGCTTGTCGCGCAACAGCAGGTTCATGCCGCGCACCAGCGCCATCGTGGTCGAGATCTCGCGATCGCCGGTGCCCTTGGTGATCTGCTCGAAG
>DASXWZ010000169.1:0-2993 GCA_036503375.1 Rhodanobacteraceae bacterium
CATCGCGCGCAGCGTGTCCTGATCGGGGTGCTTGCGGATGGATTCGGCGAGATACCGGTAACTCGCTTCGTCGTCGGCGATCAGCTTGCCCAGGCGCGGCAGCACCTGGAACGAATGGAAGTCGTACAGCGGCTTCAGCAGGTCGCTTTGCACGCGCGAGAACTCCAGGATCAGCGCGCGGCCTCCGGGTTTCAGCACGCGCTGCATTTCGGTGAGCGCCTTCTGCTTGTCGGTCACATTGCGCAGGCCGAAGGCGATCGTCACGGCGTCGAAGGATTCGTCCGGAAACGGCAGCGCTTCGGCGTTCAGTTGCGACCAGCGCAGGTTCCGCAGCAGGCCGCGATCGAGCAGGCGATCGCGGCCGGTGCGCAGCATCGAAGCATTGATATCGCCGACGACCACTTCGCCTTTCTCGCCCACGCGCGGCAGAAGCAGCGCGGCAATGTCACCGGTGCCGCCGGCCAGGTCCAGCACGCGATCGCCCGGCCGCACGCCCGACGTGCCGACGAAGAAACGCTTCCACAGCCGGTGCACGCCGAACGACATCAGGTCGTTCATCAGGTCGTACTTGCCGGCGACCGAGGTGAACACCTCGCCGACCAGCTTCTGCTTTTCGCGCACCGGCACTTCGCGGTAGCCGAAGTGCGTGGTTTGCGATGACTGCGGCTCGCTCATGCGTGCAGTCTAGCCGCTGCTTCCCGACATCGGATAAGTCTGCGCGCCGCTGCCGGCCGGGAGTGGCGTACTGAAAGGCTGCGGCTCCGCGTTCTGCTGCGGAGAGTCGGAAGGCGGAGGTGGATAGTCGTCCGAGGGCGGCGGAGCATTCGCCGGCGAAGGCACCTCCTCGACCGGCGCGCCGGAACTCGATGGCGGCGGCGGATAAGCCGGCGCATAACCTTGCGGCGCGACCGTGCCGCAGGAGTACGCCTCCCACGATTGCTCGCCGTCGCGCGGATCGCCCAAGGGCGTGATCGTGTCGGCGTGCATCTGCGCGGCCTGGTTGCGCGCCATGATTTCCAGTTCGTCGCGCACCTTGATGTCGTTGCGATCGACCGGACCCACGCGGCTCATCACCGACACGGTCACCTTGCCGATGTCGCGGCAACCGCCCACGCGCTGGCCGCTCCAGTCGGTGCTCACGCTCTGTCCTCCTGCGTCCAGCACGATGCCGTAGGTGCAGGCGGAAAGCAGCGCGCCGCCGAAGAGCGGCGCCATTCGCAGCAGGGATTTCATCGCGATCTCCGGCGGGATGAACCAGCGGACAAGTTAGCGCGCGGCGGCTGAATCGCGATGCACGAAGAAGACGGCCCTCCGCCCGGAGGGCCGTCCATGGCGTCAATGCCTCGCTACCGGATTGCCGTCGGCGTCGATCACCTGTACGTCACCGAGCTCCAGCGCGCGCACCGGCCTCTCGATCTTGGACAGGTCGCCCACGATCACCCAGGTCAGGTGATCCGGATGGATCACTTCCTTGGCCGCGGCTTCGACGTCGGCATCCTTCTGGCCTTCGATGCGCGACTTCAGGGTCTGCACGTAGTCGTCCGGACGATCGTATTTCACGATGCTCTCGACCGCGCCCAGCACTGCTTGCGCGGTTTCATACTGGCCCGGCATCTTGCGCACGTCGTTGTCCTTGATCTTCCGGATCTCGGCATCGGTCAGCGGCTTGTCGCCGATCACCGCGCGCGCTTCCTTCAGCACTTCTTCGGCGGAGGGCGCGGTCTTGTCCGTCTGCACCGGTGCGTACATCAGGAACGGACGCTGGCCCACCGCATTGGGACTGAAGGTGAAGGCGCCGTAGGCCCAATGCTTGTCTTCGCGCAGGTTCATGTTGAGGCGCGAAGTGAAGGTGCCGCCGAACGCACCGATCATGGTGCCGATCTGGAGGTTGTTGGCCGCCTTGGTCGAAGGCGAGACCAGGCCGGCGATGATCACCGACTGCTGCGAGCCGGGACGATCGACCAGATACACGCGCGGCTCGGCCGGATAGTCGACCTTGGCGAGGTTCTTCGCCGGGATCGCTTTCGCCGGCGCCTTCCAGTCGCCGAAGACCTTCTCCAGTTGCGGGATGATCTTCTCCATCGTGGTGTCGCCCGCCACCAGGATCTTCATGTTGTCCGGGCGGATGTAGTCGCCGATGAAGCCGCGCATGTCGTCGGTGGTCAGCGATGCGATCGAGGCTTCCGTGCCGGAACCGGTGAACGGAATCGCGTAGGCGTTGCCCTTGCCGTACAGGATCGGCGGCAGCAGCCGCAGCGCCACGCCGGTGGGTTGCGTCTTCTCCTGCGCGATGCCGGCGAGCCATTGCCCGCGCAGGCGCGAGACATCGGCCTCGCGGAACGCGGGATTGCGCACGATGTCTGCGTACAGCGCCAGCGAATCGGCGAGCTTGTCGTCGAGCGAATTCAGCGACACGTTGCAGATGTCCAGATCGCAACCGCTGTCGATCTCCGCGCCGTAGCGCTGCTTGCGCTTGGCGATCTCCACCGAATCGAGATCTTTCGTGCCTTCGTCCAGCATGCCCATCGTGAAGCTGGACGTGCCGAGCTTGCGGCCCTGGTCGGCGGCGTAGCCCGAATTGAACATCGCCTCGATCTGCACCACCGGGATCGAATGGCGCTCGGCCAGCACCACCTCGACCCCATTCTTCAACTTGCCGTGCTGCAGGTTCGGAAAGGTGAGGTCCGGGAATGCCGAAACCCTCGGCACGCCGGTGCTGCGATCGATGCCGCTCTTCGTCACGGTGTAGTTGCCGGCGGGCGAGGGCACGTCGGCGGGGCGGCCCGGGACCGCGGCGCGGCCGGTGAGGGTGGCCATGTCCTTCTCTTCCACCTTGCCCGGCGTGACCGTCAAGGTGTAGTCGCCGCTGGAGAGCCACTTGTCGGCGGCAGCCTTCACCGCGGCCGGCGTGGCGGCCATCGTGGTGTCGTAATCCTTCTTCCACGCGCCCGGATCGCCGCGATAGACCTGCCCTTCGGCCAGCGTCACCGCCT
>DASXWZ010000170.1:0-2894 GCA_036503375.1 Rhodanobacteraceae bacterium
AGCGCCTCGACACAGTCCTGCACGTCGCGCTCTTCGACGAAGGCGAACTCCATGTCGAGCTGGGTGAATTCGAGCTGGCGGTCCGCGCGCAATGCTTCGTCGCGGAAGCAGCGCGCGATCTGATAGTAGCGGTCGAAGCCCGCCATCATCAGGATCTGCTTGAACAGTTGCGGCGACTGCGGCAACGCGTAGAACTGGCCCGCGTGCACGCGCGAGGGAACGAGATAGTCGCGCGCGCCTTCGGGCGTGGCCTTGGTGAGGATAGGCGTCTCGATGTCCTGGAAGCCCCTTGCGTCCAGCCATTGCCGGATCGCGCGTACCAGCTTGATGCGCGTGCGCATCATCTTCTGCATTTCCGGACGGCGCAGGTCGAGGTAGCGATACGTCATCCGCAAATCTTCGTTCGGATTTTCGTGCAGCGCGAACGGCAGGTTCTTCGCGGGGTTCAACAGTTCGATCGATTCGGCCAGCACTTCGTAGCGGCCGGTCGGTATCTTCTCGTTGACGTTGCTGCGCTCGCGCACCATGCCGGTGACGCGCAGGCAATCCTCGTAACCTACCTTGCTGGCGACCACGAACACGTCCGCGCGGTCGGGATCGGCGACGATCTGCACGATGCCTTCGTGGTCGCGCAGATCGATGAACACCACGCCGCCATGATCACGGCGCGCATCCGCCCAGCCGCACAGGCTGACGCGCTGGCCGAGCTGGCGCTCGCCGATCAGGCCGCAATAGTGGGTACGCATCATGGATTCCTCGACTCCGCTGGCCACGCACAACGGCGAGGCAAACGCGAGATGCTAAGCGCGGCGAAGCGACCGCGCAAATGAAACGCCCGCCTTGCGGCGGGCGTGGTTTCATGCGCGTTCGTGCGCGGGAAGCTCAAGGCATTACCAGCGGCGGTCGACAGTGAATACGGCGGAACAGCCGCGGTCCACCCAGATGCCGGCGCGGTTCCAACCCCAGTTGCGGCCTTCGATGCAGGCCGTGCTCGATGTTTGTCGACGCACGTACACACGGCCCTGCCGGCCGACATCGACCTGACAGAAGGCATAGTTGTATTGCGGGCTGCCGCATCTCACCTCGAAGCGGCGATCCCAGCCCTGGGGCGGACGCCAACCGTAGGCCGGCGCGAAGCGCGCGCGGCAACCGTTGTTCACCCAGATGCCGCCACGGTCGACGCCCCAGGTGCGGTCCCGAATGCAGGCCGTCTGCGAAAGCTGCTGCACGATGCGCGCATCGCGCCAGGGCACGCCGCAACGCGTATACCGGCCATCCTGGCTCTGGCAGACGATGGTGTCGTTCGGATTGTAGTGATTGCCCCCGTAGTACCCCGGTGGTGCGTTGCCGTATACCTGCGCGCCGGCTGCGCCTGCGATGGTGAGCGCGAAAGCAGCGATGACTCCCTTGTACGTACGCATGGCCTTGCTCCCTCTGGTCAAGGAAGCTCCGAGCAAACCGGAGGGTTTGTCAGAGCGCGCCTTCAGTCTCCACGTGTCGTTCTGAATGGAAGCTGGCAGCCAGGTGCCCGGGCAGAAGAAAATTCAGCCGCCCGCGGATTTGTCCTTTGCAGGAGGGGAAGTGGCTGGCGTCGGAGCCGCATCCGCTGCGGGTTTGACTGCGGTTTCGCCGGATTTCGCCGGCTTGTCTCCCGCGGATTGCTCTTTCTTTTTCGGCGGTTCGTCGCCGGCGAGATTGCGTTTCCTGTCCTTGTCGGATTTGAAATCGGTTTCGTACCAGCCGCTGCCCGCCAGGCGGAACGCCGGCGCGGTGACCTGCCGCTTCACCGCCTCGGCGCCGCATTCCGGGCACTCGCGCGGGTCGGGATCGGAAAGTTTCTGCAGGCGATCGAAGGCATGGCCACAGGCCTGGCAACGGAATGCATAGATCGGCATGCGCGGTTCCTCGAACTTTCGACCTGCGATTGTTGAGCCGACGGCGAAAAAATCAAGCGCTCCGATCCCGTCGCCGCCTACAATCCGGCGCAGCTCCCCCGATCATATCGACATGATGCGTTCCTGCCTGGTGAAATTCGGCAGCGGCCTGGCGCTTTGCGCGACCTGTGCAGGTGCGCCGCATGCAGGGCAGGCGAACACGACAGCATTGGGCGCTTGCGCGACGACGCCACCCGTCGTGGCATCCGCATATCGCGATCGCGTCGAGACCATGGATCGCAAGCTGGGCGTTCCCCGCGATTATGCGGACAGCCATCTCCTGACCCCGGTGCCCGAAGCGCCCGCGCTGGTCGTCGCAGGTCGCGACATCCGCGGACGACCGGTGCGCCTCGACCCCTCAGCCGCGGTGGCGTTGCAGGAGATGATCGTCGGCGCGGGAGGCGAAGGCGTCGAATTGCAGATCGTGTCCGGTTATCGCAGCGCGAACTACCAGGCGGGGTTGTTGCGCGACAAGCTGGGCCGCGGCATGAAAATCGATTCGGCGCTGCGCATCAATGCGCCGCCCGGATACAGCGAACACCAGAGCGGCTGCGCGGTGGATCTCACCACGCCGCACAGCATCGCCGCGGACGAGGGTTTCGCCCGCACGCGCGCTTACGCCTGGTTGAGGCTACACGCGGGCGAATACGGCTTTCATCTTTCGTACCCGGAGAACAACCCGCATGGCATCGAATTCGAGCCGTGGCATTGGCGCTTTGTCGCGCCTGCCCGGGCGAATGCGCCGCGTGCAACGGATCCGACGAGCCGCCAACGATAGCGGCGCGCAGCATTACCTTGCCGACGGACCGGAACGCTCACGCCGCGTCGGCGGCGTAGAGCTCCAGCAATTCGGCTTCGGCCCTTTCCAGCTCTGCACGCAAGCCGCGATGCCGGGCGTCGAGCGCCGCGGCCTGCGCGACGTCGTTCGCGTAGAGCGCGGGATCGGCCAGTTGCGTTTCA
>DASXWZ010000171.1:0-9553 GCA_036503375.1 Rhodanobacteraceae bacterium
GGCATCATCACGGCGGAGGACTGGCGTAACGACGTCGGCCTGCCACCGTTGCCCGGCGACAACGCAGTGGTTGAGCAGGAGGCGTTGCCGGCGATCGACGACACCCCCGGCGGCTCGTCGAAGGCGAACTTCACCCGCGCCGCGCAGACGATCATCGCGGCCGGACTGTGCGTGAAGGCGCTCGACACGGGTCGGGTGTTGCTGCTGCAACGGTCCATGTCTGATGACGACCCGGCAGCTGGCACCTGGGAGTTCCCCGGCGGCAAGCTGGAACCCGGCGAGGATATCGAACGGGCGCTGGTGCGCGAACTGCGCGAGGAACTGGGAATCGGGGCGCATGCATTCGCGCCGCTGATCTCGCTGCCTTGGCGGTATCCGGGAAAAGCCATTCGACTGCACGCGTTGCGCGTGACTGACTGGCGCGGTGAACCGCGCGCGCAGGAAGGCCATCCGCTGCGCTGGCTCTCGCTCGACGAAATCGACATCGCTGAAATGCCTGCTGCAGATCGGCCGATCGTCGCCGCGTTGCGGCTGCCACCGCTTTATGCGATCTCGCCCGCTGCCTTGAAGGGCGACGATGCGCAAGCATGGTTGCAGTCGGCCGGGCGCGACGCGTTATTGCAACTGCGGCTGCCCGAAATCGATCGCCCGACGATGCGGACTGTTTTGCGCAGCACGCTGGATCGATTTGCGATCCCGCGCGATCACCTGCTGGTCAATCGCGATATCGAGCTCGCTTGCGAGTTCGGCATCGGCGTGCACCTGCGTGCGGCGCAACTTCGGGAAAGGCAGCAACGGCCGCTGCCCGATGCACAGTGGGTCGGGGCATCCTGCCATGACGCACAGGAATTGGAACTCGCCGCGCGAATCGACGCGGACTTTGCCGTGCTCGGGCCCGTGAATCCGACCGCTTCGCATCCGGATGCGGCACCGATGGGCTGGCAGCGTTTTGCCGAATTGGTTTTCGACGCACGTCTACCCGTCTATGCGCTGGGCGGTGTCGGGCCGGAAGATCTGGATCGCGCGCTTGCCGTCGGCGCACAAGGTGTGGCGGGCATCGGCGCGTTCAGAAAGTAAACGCCATTCCGCACGCCGCGCAGCCGCGAACAGCCCCGGAACGACGGTGTGGTGATCACCGGCGCGCCGCCAAATCCAGATACTTCGCGTGCAGTGCGGAGACCTGCGCATCCAGCGCGGATTCGTCGCCATCGTTGACGATCACGTCCTGCGCAAGCGCGCGCCGTTGCGCCCGCGTGGCCTGGGCGTCCAGCGTGCGTTGCGCCTGCGCGCGCGTCACGCCGTCGCGCTGCATCAGGCGGGCAATCTGGATTTCCTCGGGCGCATCCACCAGCAGCACGCGATCGACGAAGTCGTACTGCGGCCAGGTCTCGGCCAGCAGTGGGATCATCAGCATGCAGTAAGGACCACGATCCATCGCCACGCGCCGCAAGAGCCAGGCATGCACGCGTGGATGCACGATCCCTTCAAGTTTCTTGCGCGCATCCGCGTCGCCGAAGATGCGTTCGCGCAACGCCCGGCGATCGAGTGTGCCGTCCGCGTTCAACGCCTGTGGCCCGAAGACGAATTCGATTTCGGTGAGTGCTGGCTCGCCCGGTCCCACCACGGCGCGCGCGGCGGCATCGGCATCGTACACGTGGATTCCCAGCGCTTCGAACCGGCGCGCCACCGCGCTCTTGCCGGAGGCCACGCCGCCGGTGAGCGCGATCACGCAACGCGTGCCCCGTTTCCGCACGGCTTGTTCCGGATCCACTATCGCAAACCGCTCACGCGCAGGTACGCGGTGAAAAGACTGTCTCCGAACACGAACCAGACCCAGCCTGCAGCGGCGAGGAAGGGTCCGAACGGGATCGGCGTGGAATGATCCTGATTGCGCAGGCGCAGCGCCACGACCCCGACGATCGCGCCGATGAAAGAGGACAGCAGCACGATCGGCAGCAGCGCGATCGGACCCATCCACGCACCCAGCGCGCCCAGCAGCTTGAAATCGCCGTAGCCCATGCCTTCCTTGCCGGTCAGCAATTTGAACGCCCAGTACACGCACCACAGCGACAGGTATCCGATCGCCGCGCCTTCGATCGCGGTGCGCGCGTCCGCGAACAACGGGATCAGCGCGAGCAGCAGGCCCAGCCACAACAGTGGCAGCGTCAATTGGTCCGGCAGCAGTTGCGTGCGCAGGTCGATGCCCGCCGCCGCGACCAGCACCCAGGTGAAGAACAGGGCCGCGAGCGCGGACCAGCTTGCCCCGAATTTCCACACCACGATCGCACTCAGCACGGCGGTCAGCAATTCGACCAGCGGATACTGGATCGAGATCGGTGCCTTGCAATGGCGGCAACGCCCGCGCAGCAGCAACCACGAGGCCAGCGGGACGTTGTCGTACGCGGCGAGCGGGTGCTTGCAATGCGGGCAGTGCGACGCTTGTCGAACGATGCCGGGCGGCGCGGGTTCTTCGCCCTGAAGTTCCAGCATCTCGCGCGCGTCGCGCTTCCACGCGTGCATCAGCCGCGCCGGCAGGCGCAGGATCACCACGTTGAGGAAACTCCCGACCAGCAGGCCCAGCACGAATGCCGCGGCGATCCAGACCGCCGCGGGCATGCCTGCGAGCTCGGTCATCGCGGCTTCGCTTGCCTCAAAACGCGCCGGCCAGTTTGAAGATCGGCAGGTACAGGCCGACCACCATGCCGCCGACCAGCACGCCGATGATCACCATGATCAGCGGCTCGAGCAGCGTGGACAGTGTGTCCACCGCGTTATTGACTTCTTCCTCGTAGAACTCGGCGACCTTGAACAGCATCGAATCCAGCGCGCCGGATTCCTCGCCGATCGCGACCATCTGCGTGACCATGTTGGGGAACAGGTTGGTCTGCTTCATCGCCAGTTGCAACTGGTGGCCGATCGCGATGTCGTCGCGCATGCGCTTCACCGCCTGGGCGTACACCACGCTGCCGGTCGCGCCGGACACCGCATCCATCGCTTCCACCAGCGGCACGCCGGCCCGGAAGGTGACGCCCAGCGTGCGCGCGAAACGCGCAATCGCGGACTGGCGCAGGATGTTGCCGATGATCGGAATCTTCAGTGACATGCGGTCGACGAAATGCGCCATTTTCTCCGAGCGCTTGTACGCGATCACGATCGAGGCGACACCGCCGATCACGATCACCAGCACCAGCCACCAGTACTCCTGCATGAAATCCGATGCGGTCACGATCATCTGCGTGAACGCGGGCAGCTGCACGCCGGCATCCTTGAACACGCCCTGGAACACGGGCACGACGAAGATCAGCATGATCAGGCTGACCAGCAACGCAACGCACAACACCATCGTCGGGTAGAACAGCGCCTTCTTGATCTTCGACTTGATCGCTTCCATGCGTTCCTTGTAGGTCGCGACCGTATCCAGCACCGTGTCGAGCACGCCGGCGGATTCGCCCGCGCGCACCAGGTTGCGATACAACTCGTCGAACTGCACCGGATATTTCGCCAGCGCCTCGTGCAGGGTCGAACCGCCCTCGATGCCCTGCTTGACGTCGGTCAGCATGTTCTTGAAGCGGATGTTGCGCTGGCCGCCCGCGATGATCTCGAACGACTGCACCATCGGCACGCCGGCCACCATCATGGTCGCGATCTGGCGGCTGAAGATGGCCACGTCGCGCGGTTTCACGCGCTTGCCGGCCGCGCCGAACAGCGGCTTGGCCTTTTCCTTCACCGACTGCGGGTTCATTCCCTGGCGGCGCAACTCTGCCTTCACCAGGCTGGCGTTGCGCGCCTGCAGCTCGCCCTTCATCTTGACGCCGCGCTTGTCCAGCGCGGTCCATTGGTACACCGTCAATTGCTTGACTGCGGCGCGCGCGGCGCCGACGGAACGCGGCACGGGTTTGTTGACGGTGGTGGCGGTGGCCATAAACTTTCCCCAATCAGCAGTGCTTCTGCCTTGACCCTCCTCCCGGCGGGAGAGGGGGCTTGCAACTAATCCTTGGTGACGCGATTGATCTCGGCCAGGCTGGTGATGCCCTGCCGGACTTTCCACAGCGCGGATTCGCGCAAGCTGCGCACGCCGCTCTTCTGCGCGGCTTCGGCGATCTTGATCGCGCTGCCGCCCTCCAGGATGATCCGCTGGATGTCGTCGTTCATCGGCATGACTTCGTAGATGCCCAGGCGCCCCTTGTAGCCTTCATTGCAACCGGAGCAGCCGACCGCATCGTACAGCGTCAGCCCCGACTTGATTTCCTCGTGGGTGAAGCCTTCGGCCAGCAGCGCGGGCTCCGGCAGCGTCATCGGCTTCTTGCAGTCGTGCAGCCTGCGCGCCAGGCGCTGCGCGATCACCAGCGTCACCGAAGACGTGATGTTGTAAGGCGCGATGCCCATGTTCATCAGGCGCGCGATGGTCTGAGCCGAGTCGTTGGTGTGCAGGGTCGAGAGCACCATGTGGCCGGTCTGCGCCGCCTTGATCGCGATCTCCGCGGTTTCGAGGTCGCGGATTTCTCCGACCATGATGATGTCCGGATCCTGGCGCAGGAACGAGCGCAGCGCGGCGGCGAACGTCATGCCGCGCTTGACGTTCTGCTGCACCTGGTTGATGCCGCCGACCCGGATTTCCACCGGATCCTCCACCGTGGAAATGTTGCGGCCCTCGGTGTTGAGGATGTTGAGCGCGGTGTAGAGCGACACCGTCTTGCCCGAACCGGTCGGGCCGGTCACCAGCACCATGCCGTAGGGCTTGTGGATGGCATTGAGGAACAATTCCTTCTGGTCTTCCTCGTAACCCAGCTTCTCGATGCCCAGCCGCGCGGCGGCGGCATCGAGGATGCGCAGCACCACTTTCTCGCCGAACAAGGTCGGCAGCGTGCTGACGCGGAAGTCGATCGACTTGCCTTTGGAAAGATTCAACTTGATGCGGCCGTCCTGGGGCACGCGACGCTCCGCGATGTCGAGTCCCGCCATCACCTTCAGGCGCGACGAAATGCGCGGGCTCAGCTTGATCGGCGGCGACGCCACCGCGCGCAGGATGCCGTCCAGCCGCACGCGCACCCTGTACAGGCCTTCGTACGGTTCGAAATGGATATCGGATGCGCCGCGCTTGATCGCATCCACCAAAACCTTGTTGACGAATTTCACGACCGGCGCGTCTTCGCCGCCGACTGCATCGAAGCCGCTTTCGCCCTCTTCGCCGCCTTCGCCCAGTTGCAGGTTTTCGAGCCCCTCTGCATCGTCCAGCTCGGGCATCGCGGAGCTCTGGCTGGACAACGCCTGGTCGATGGTGCGCTTCAGCAGCGCCGGTTCGATCAGGATCGGCTCGACCGCGCAGTTGGAGTGGAACTTGATCTCGTCCAGCGCAGCCGAATTGGTCGGATCGGCGATGCCGACGAACAACCGGTTGCCGCGCTTGAACAACGGCAGCGCGGTGTGCTTGCCGATCAGCTCTTCGCTGACGGCTTTAAGGGGAAGCTGCGGGAAATCCAGCGCGCCCGCATCCAGCAGGGGCACGCCGAATTCGGCGGAAACCGCCTGCGCCACGCGCTTGCCTTCCACCAGGCCGTTCTCGGCCAGCCATGTCGCCACCGGCACTTTGTGCCGCAGCGAGTCATCGACGGCTTGCCGCGCGTCGGCTTCAGACAGCGCGCCCTCGAGCGCCAGCCGGCGCACAACGCCGGTCAATCCCGCCAATGGAGTGGGGTTCATCTGCGTTGCCATGAACTTCTCGTAATCCCCCGCGACTACGGCCGGAATGTACCGCAATTGGGGAACATTGGGGCAAAGAGGATGCAGATTGCGTGCCGCGCGTCGCAAATGTCGGAGAGCGGAGTTCGGGCGAAAACGTGAACGATCGCACGGGTTATGATCCGCCGGCCTGAACGGGGACTTCCGTGTTAAGTATCATCCTGCCGGCCAAGAATGAAGCCGCCGCATTGACCGACCTGCTGCCGCGCCTGCGCGCGGCCCAGCCGGACGCGGAAATCATCGTCTCCGACGACGGTTCCACCGACCAGACCCGGGCGCTGTGCGCCGAACATGGCGCCACTTGCCTTTCCTCGCCCTATTCGATGGGCAACGGCGCGGCCATCAAGCGCGGTGCGCGCGCGGCGAAAGGCGACGTGCTGGTGTTCATGGACGCCGACGGCCAGCACGATCCCGCCGACATCGCGCGGCTGCTGGCGAAGCTGGAAGATGGTTTCGACATGGTGGTCGGGGCGCGCGACTGGGAAGGGCAGGCTGGTGTCGGTCGCGGGGTGGCCAACGGCTTCTACAACTGGCTGGCTTCGCGGATGACCGATCACCGCATCGAGGATCTCACCTCCGGCTTCCGCGCCGCGCGCGCGGACAAGTTCCGCGAGTTCCTGCACCTGCTGCCGAACGGTTTCAGTTATCCCACGACCTCGACGATGGCGTTCTTCCGCAGCGCCTATCCAGTCGCCTACGTGCCGATCCGCGCCGCCGAGCGCGTCGGCACCAGCCACATCAAGCCTGTGCGCGACGGCCTGCGTTTCCTGATCATCATCTTCAAGATCGCCATACTGTACGCGCCGCTGAAACTGTTCGTGCCCGCGAGCGTGCTGTTCTTCCTGGTCGGGCTCTGTTACTACTTCTACACCTTCCTCGAATTCCACCGGCTCAGCCTGATCAGCGTCGCCTTCTGGAGCGCAGCGGTGATCATCTTCCTGATCGGGCTGGTATCCGAGCAGATCACGTCGCTGACGTACAGACGAGATGATTGAGGCCGAGCGACGCCTTCCGCATGCCGCGCTCAGCCCGACCGGGAGACTGCCGAAAGCGGAAAAGATCGCGGTGCTGCTCAAGCTGGATTCGATGGCGGGCAGGCGATTGCGGCTGCTGGAAATCGGAACCGGCTCCGGCGTGATCGCGCATTATTTCGCGACCCGCCCCGGGCTCGATTGCGAGGTGGACGCCGTTGACGTGCTCGACCAGCGGCAGATCCTGGAGGGCTACCGCTACCAGACGGTAACGGGTGTGGAACTGCCGTTCGAAGATGGAAGCTTCAACGTCGTCATCAGCAATCACGTCATCGAGCACGTCGGTGGTGCCGACGAGCAGGTGGCGCATCTGCGGGCCATTGCACGCGTACTGAAACCTGGAGGCACCGCTTATCTGGCCACGCCGAATCGCTGGCAACCGGTCGAACCGCATTTTCAGCTGATGTTCCTGAGCTGGCTGCCCAGATCCTGGCGCAGTCGCTATGTCCGCTGGCGAAAGGCCGGTGATTGTTACGATTGCGAACCACTGGCCATGCCGGAGCTGGAGGCGATGCTGCGCGTGGCCGGATTCGATTACATGAATGCGTGTTGGGAGGCAATCCGCGCGATGTCCACGACGGAAATCAAGCCAACACGGTTGATCGCCATGGTCAGTCGCATCCCGCGGGGCTGGATACAGCCGTTGCGCCGGTTCTCGCCGACACACGTCTATCTGTTGCGGCACGATCAAAGGCCGCGGCAATGAAGGGCGCTTCACAAACCGTGCTGGTGCTGGCTTCGACTTATCCACGATGGCCGCGAGACCACGAGCCCGGCTTCGTGCATGAACTCAACAAACAACTGGCGGAACGGTTCCAGGTGGTGGCATTGGTGCCGGACGCGCCGGGCGCGGACACCAATGGCATGCTCGACGGCGTGGAAGTGATCCGCTATCGCTACGCACCAAGGCGGTGGCAAACGCTTGTCAACGACGGTGGCATCGTTGCCAATCTCCGGCGCTCACGCTGGAAATATTTTCTGTTGCCGGGATTCGTACTGGGCCAGTATCTGTCCGCGCGCCGGATCGTGCGTGATCGAGCTGTCGACATCCTCCACGCGCACTGGTTGTTGCCGCAAGGTTTGATCGCGCGCCGGCTGTGGAAGCGATACGGTGTCCCCTACGTGGTGACCTCGCATGGCGGCGATCTGTTCGGCTTGCGAGGTCGCCTGCTGATGGCGCTCAAGCGCAGCGTCGCCGGTTCGTGTCGTGCGATGACCGTGGTCAGTCGTGCAATGCGCGAGGAAGCCGATCGATTGGAACTGCGTCCGCCAAGACTCGATGTGCTGCCGATGGGCGTGGATCTGCGCGGACGCTTCGTGCCCGATCCCGGCCAGGCGAGGGCCGCCGACGAGCTGTTGTTCGTCGGTCGCCTCGTTCCGAAGAAGGGACTCGTTCATTTGTTGAACGCGATGCCCGCCGTGCTGGCCGAACGCCCCGGCGTCACGCTCTCGATCGCCGGATTCGGGCCGGAGGAAGATACGTTGAAGCAACAGGCGGTGCGCCTCGGAATTGCGGAAAAGGTCAAATTCATGGGAGCCACGCCACAGGATCGACTGCCTGGACTCTATCGGCGTGCTTCATTGTTCGTCGCCCCGTTTGTCCGCGACCAAAGCGGTGACCAGGAAGGGCTGCCCGTCGCATTGATGGAGGCCATTGGCTGCGGCTGTCCCGCCGTCGTCGGCGATGTTGCGGGCATCCACGACCTGCTGGGTGATGCGGCGGCCGACATGATCGTGCGGCCAGATGATGCTGCGGCGCTTGCCGGCGCGATTCTCGTGGCATTGCAAAACCCCGAAGCTTCGCGGCAACGCGCCGATACCATCCGTGCCGCTGCAGCCGCACGCATCGACTGGGAACACATTGGCCATTGGTACGCCGACCTCCTCGCAGCTTGCGCAACGAGTACGGATTGAACCTCACCGCGGGCGGACGGGCTAAGTGCTCGCCGGCGCGCGGCCGCGGATGAGTCGAAGCAGTTCGGGCTCCAATTTCGAGATCAATGCCTGCCAGTCGTCGATCCGCATGTCGGGTCGCGCGGGATACGCGAGTTGCGCGCGCACGCAATCCGCAAGGGACCGTGCATCGGCGGCGGAAAACAGGGATTGCGGAATCCCCGCAAACAGATGGCTCATCGCACCGATGTCCGCAGCCGCGACAGGCAGCCCGCACGCCAGCATCTCGTAGGCCTTCTGCGGAAAACAGTAACGCCCGAACGGGGTATCCAGGACACTTATGATGCCGACGTCGAGCGCATTGAAAAGCTCGGCGATGCGCCCGTGAGGCAGCGCGCCGAGATAGTGCACGCGCTCACCGGAAGGTGGGGGGAATTCCGCCTGATGCGGTCCCGCCAGCACCAGATGGACATCGGTCCGGTCGTCCTTCAGTTGGTTCCATGCGTCGTACAACGCGACGATGCCCTTGTCGCGGGACAGCCCGCCCGCGGTGCCGATAAGCCGGGCGTCTTCCGGCAGGCCAAGCGCGCGCCGGCAAGCAAGCTTGTCGCGCGGATGAAACACCGTCTTGTCCACCGTGCTCGGCATGGCAATGATTTCGCCACGCGCCCGATACGTGTCGCGGACGTAATCTGCCAGTGGCTGGCTGGTGGTCGTCACCAGGTCGGCGCTGCGCACCGCACGACGCAGCGCGGGGACGAAACCCGGGATGCGCGCCTGCCCGAAGCCTTCGAAGTTGTCGTAAAGATCGGCGGCAAACGGGACGCCCAGCCGCTTGGCCACCCACGCGCCGAGCACGACGTGCGGAATGTCCGAGGCACCGATGATCA
>DASXWZ010000172.1:0-5535 GCA_036503375.1 Rhodanobacteraceae bacterium
ATTGATTTCCGAACACCCGGATCTCGATCGCCAGCATCTGCGCGCGCTGGTCCGGCAGGTGCGCTGCGAACGCGAAGCGAACAAGCCGTTGCATGCATATCGCGAGTTGTTCCGGGTGCTGCGCGAGTTGCAATCGGACTGATCAGGCTGCCGTGCCGCCGACGGTCATGCCCTCTATCTTGAGCGTCGGTTGCCCGACGCCCACCGGCACGCTCTGGCCGTCCTTGCCGCACACGCCGACGCCCTCGTCCAGTTTCAGATCGTTACCGATCATTGAAACCCGAGTCAGCACGTCCGGGCCCGAGCCGATCAGGGTCGCGCCCTTCACCGGCCGCGTGACCTTGCCGTCCTCGATCAGATAGGCCTCGCTGGCCGAGAACACGAACTTGCCTGAAGTGATGTCGACCTGTCCGCCGCCGAAGTTCACCGCGTACAGGCCGCGCTTCACCGAGGCAATGATTTCGGCCGGATCGCGCTCGCCGGCGAGCATGTAGGTATTGGTCATGCGCGGCATCGGCAAATGCGCGAATGATTCGCGCCGGCCATTGCCGGTCGGTTTCATGCCCATCAGCCGCGCGTTGTGGGTGTCCTGCATGTAGCCGCATAGACGTCCGTTTTCGATCAGCGTGGTGCAGTTCGTCGGCGTGCCCTCGTCATCCATGCTGAGCGAACCGCGCCGGCCAGCCAGCGTGCCGTCGTCCACGATCGTCACGCCATCGGCGGCGACCTTCTCGCCCATGCGGTGCGAGAAAGCGGACGTGCCCTTTCGATTGAAATCGCCTTCCAGGCCGTGGCCGATCGCCTCGTGCAGCAACACGCCCGGCCAGCCCGGGCCACACACCACGTCCATCGTGCCGGCGGGCGCGTCGACGGCTTCGAGATTCACAAGCGCCTGCCTTACCGCTTCGCGCGCCCAGGCGTGCGCGCGACCGGAATCGATCAGCTCGCGGTAGCTGCAGCGGCCACCACCGCCGCCCTGCGCCTGTTCACGGCGGCCGTTCGACTCGGCGATGACATGGATGCCGACGCGCGTCAGCGGACGCACGTCGGCGGCCAGCGTGCCGTCGCTGGCAGCGATCATTACCGTCTCGTGCTGGCCGGCGATGCTGACGATCACCTGCCTGATGCGAGGGTCGAGGCTGCGGCACAGCGCGTCGAGCTCGCGCAGCAGCGAAATCTTTTCGGCGTTGTCCAGTGCGTCGATCGGATCATCGGGCCGGTACAACGAGCGCGTGTCGCGCATCGCCAGCGGCTTGCCCGCGCCATTGCCTTCGCGCGCGATCGCGCGTGCGGCGCCGGCGGCTTCCAGCAACTGCGGCAGCACGATGTCGTCGGAATAGGCAAAGCCGGTCTTCTCGCCGGAAATCGCGCGCACACCCACGCCCTGCTCGATCGAATGGCTGCCGTCGCGCACGATGCCGTCCTCCAGCACCCAAGACTCGCTGCGCGCATGCTGGAAATACAGATCCGCCGCGTCGATGGACGGGCCCATCACCTTCGCGAACACCCGCTCTAGATCGGTGGCGCTCATGCCGCCGGGCGCGAGCAGGTTGCGTTGGGCCAGGGCCAGGGGTGAATCCATCGGCTGCGATCTTCCAGACTGGGAACCCTTCAAAGTAAGGGCGCCAACCCGGAATCGCAAGCTCGAACCACTCTCAAGGAGAATGCATAACCCCGCGCGGCATCGGGTGTAATTCGTAACGAAAGCCGCAGCCGGACAGGATGGCCGGATCATTTCTCGCCAAAACGTGCGCCTGGGCTTGATCTTCCACCTCGATCACTGCGATGCCGAATGCGCCCGCCGGATCGAACACCGGGCCCAGCGCATGCACGGTCAGGCCACTTGCGATTCGCTTCTCCCAATAGTGGGCGTGATCGCGCATGACTGCCGCTTCCGCTTCGGTGATGTCGCGCGGGAAAGTCGCTCGCGGCGACAGCAGTTTGTAGAAAAATGCTTGCATGGCTGATTCCGATCGAATGCGAAAAGCGTATCAGCTTCCCGAACCGGCAGCGGCCGGTGGTTGTGACGAGGCCGCCGGCGCCGGCTTGCTCGAAGCGGACGCAGGTTTCGCCACCGTCTTCGAAAGCGTGGTGATCACGGGCTTGGTCCAGCTTCCGGTGATGCTGTAACGCGCGTGCGCCACCCTGTTGATGCCGCGGCTCAATGCCAGCCCCGCCGCCGCACCGATCGGGCCGCCGACGACCGCGCCGACCACCGCCAGCGCGCCGCCGGTATGCGGCGTCACGTCTACCGTCTGGTCGTAATCGTGCGCGCGCAATCCGGTGCGGCCGCGCATCCGGATGTCGGCCGCCGCACCCTTGATCTCCAGGTTGTCGGTGTAGGCGTTGCCGTCGGCCATGCGGAAGCTGCCGGCGATGGAATTGAAACCGAAGCCGGATTTGTACACGTCGCCGAAATCCAGCGTCAGCCGGCGCGGCAATTGCGTGATCGAAAACAGTCCGAGCAGACGACCCATCCCCGGCTGCACCTCCACGATGCGCCCTTCGCCGACATCGACTTTCAGGGTGCCGTCGAGGTTGGCGAGCGAAAACGCGCTCGGCGCGCCGGGCCAGGAACCGTCGATCACGGCGTGCGCATTCTGGCCGCCGGAAATCAGGCCGCCGTAACCGAACGCCTCCAGCATGCGCCCGAGATTGCCCGCGGCGATGTCGATCGTGAATTGCGAGCGGCTGGCCTGCGCGCTGCCGTTCCAGTCGCCGTGGGCGCGGATGCGCGCATCCTTCGATTGCGTATCCATGCGCGTGACGCGCATGCCCGCGGAAGTCGGCGCGCTTTCGAAATGCGTCTCGCCCAACCTGGAATTGCCCAGCCGAAGATCGGCGACACTGATGTGCAACGGCGGCAGCGCGGAAGGCGCCACGCCGCTCAAGGCGTCCGGCGGAGGCGAGGTCTGCGGCAGTGTTTGGTCCTTCGGCGGCGGCGCCTCCGGCCAGTACAGGCGCCGCAACTGCGCGGTGATGCCGCGTTGCGAGAGACGGGCCGTCGGCAGGGTCAGCGTGCCCGCGAGCGCCGCGCCATCGAAGGTGATCACGTGCGCGTCGGCCTGTGTGGCGTAATCCAGGGACAGCGGGCCGAGGTGATTGCCGAACGCCAGTGCGTCGCCGGTGCTGATCCGCGCGCCGTTCAACGCCGGCAATCCGTTGACCGCGGCAGCGGCGCCGGCTTGCGTGGACGAAGCGCCACCCGTTGCGAGCTGCGCCCAGCCGCCCAGGTCGAGGGCCGGCGCGCGGCCACCGACCGTCATGCCTTCGGCCGGAACCATCGTGGGCATGTCGCTGCCGAATGCGACCGCAAGCGCACCCGGTTTGCGCGCATTCGAATCGGGCAATCTCCCGCGTGCACGCAACACGTCCCCCAGCGCGAGGGCGATTTGCGCGCCTTCGAACGGCATGCCCAGCCGCAGGTCCATCGGCAGGCTCGATGCCTGCGGTTTGTCCAGGGGCGCGGGCAGGCCCAACGCGATGCCGTGCAGATCGGACTGCACGTGCAACGTCTTCGGCGCGTCCGCAGCGCTGCCTTGTGCAGCGATGTCGAAACCGATGCGGAAGTTCGCGGTGCCGGACGCGATCTTCGCCAGCGGCGCGAGGTCGGGATAGTCGGAGAGGATCGCTCGCGGCGTGAATGCGCCGCTGAGGGCCGCGACCAGTTGCTTCGACGGATCGCCGGTGTCGCTGCCCAGTGCGATCGACAGCGTTGCCGGCACATCGTGCCACTTCGTTTTCAGTTCCGGCGCGCGAAAACCTTTGGCATCGAACAACAGCGACCCATTCACGTCCTGGAGCGCGAGATTCCACTGTTTCGCCGCGACGTCCGCATCGCTGATCTGCAGATTGCCGTCGAGGCTGAAATTCTTCACCTGGTCAAACGGCAGCACCAGCGTGAAAGCGAACTTGCCGTTGCCGCCGACCTTCAACGTCGACAAGGTGGATGCGAGATCGTGACCGACCGGGCTGTGGCGCACGAAATCCAGCAGCGACGTCCCGGGGCCCGCACCCTGCGCGGCGACGGTCAAAACGCCGCGACCGAGATCGGCGATCGTCGCAGTGGCGTGGCTCACCGTTGTCCCCGATGTTTGCGCGTGCGTGGCCTCCACCACCATGGAGTTGTCGACGAACTCGGCGGTCGCATCGATCTGCTCGGCCTGCGGCCAGTCGGGACCATAGTTCAGCACCGCATTCGTCACCTGCCCCGCCGCATCGAAACGTCCCCGGTGATTGACGAAAGGCCAGTCCGCCAGATCTCCGCGTATTGCAACTCGCCCCCAATCCACCTGTCCGGACACGAGGCCACGGTCGAGCCAATCGATCGTCGAGCGAGGGATGGTCAAAGGCAGAAAAAGTTTTGTCGCGGATACCTTGCCGTGCGTGGCGAGCGCGTAGACGTCGACGAAGGGTTTGCCGCCGCCGTCGGGCAGCACCACTTCGCCGCGGCCTTCGCCACCGACGTCATCGTTGTCGAACACGATCCCGTCGCTGCCGATGTGGCGTCCGTCCGCCTCGCGCCAGGTGGCGAGCGTGCCGCCGAAGCGTTTCAGCACGAACGGCCAGCGGAATTCGCGCGGCATCCGCAGCGTGAGCGCCTGTTGCGGAATCTCGATCGACAGCGCTTCCTGGTCGCCCCGCAGGGTGGCATCGAAAGAATCGATGCCCGGCGCTGCTTCGGCCGGCGCAGCACCGATGCCCTGCACGCGCGCAGCCAGCGCGTAATCCCCGTTGTCCCGCCAACGCAGCGCCGCCGCGGCGATGCGACCGTGCGGGTGCGCGGCATCGATCCAGCCACCCAGGGCCGCGGGCACCTGCGGCAGCAACGCGGCGATCGAAACCAGCGGCGCGATATCGATGTCGCGTGCGGCGAGCGTCACGGCACGTACGTCGTCCCCGACATTCAGGTGCGCCAACGCGCCACCGGCATCGTCGATGCTGTCGCGCGACCCGCCCGCGCCGCGGTAGCGCAGTTCGAAACCATCGGCCACGCGCCGCAAACCGATCGCCCCGGACAACGCCGGCAGTTGCGCGTGCCGCCCGGCGGGCGCGACGATCGCCAGGGCGCGCAGATCGAAGCGCGCCGAGGCACCTTGGAGACGATTGCCGCGCCAGTTGCCCCACAATTCCAGGTCGCCGCTCCCGTTGCGCAACGCATAGCCTTGCAGATCGACGTTGCGCGTCATTCCGGCGAGGTCCAGATCGTGGCCAGCCATGTAGAGGTCGGCGTCCTGACGGGCGGCATCGAAGCGCCCGATCACCGTGATGGGATGCGGCGAACCCTGCCTCGCCACACTGCCGCCGAAACGCAAGCCGTCGCTGCCGTTGACGACGCGCAGGTGCGGCGAGGAAATCGCATAAGTCTGCCGCGACGGCGCGTCGAAGATGCTGATCTTCAGCGCGTGCAGATCCAGGTCCACCGGCAGCGATTGCAACGGCGCCTGTTGTCGTTCGTTCGAATTGCCCAGGCCAAGCACGCGCCAGCCGCCGGCGTCGTGCTCCACGTGCAATTCCAGCCCGGTCAGCCGCAGC
>DASXWZ010000173.1:0-5573 GCA_036503375.1 Rhodanobacteraceae bacterium
CGCGGCTGGTGCGCGCGCGGTCGGCATGAAACCCGTGGCCAGCGGTTGCGACCGCACGCCGCAAGGTTTGCGCAGCGAAGATGCGCTGGCATTGATCGCGGCCAGCGATCCGCGGCCCGGCGATTACGCCCTTTGCAATCCGTACGCGTTCGAACCCGCGATCGCGCCGCATCTGGCGGCAGCGGATGCGAACATGCAAATCGACTTCGAGAAAATCGAATCGGCGTACGCGCACCTCGCCGCGAGCGTCGATACCGTCATCGTGGAAGGCGTCGGCGGCTGGGCGGTACCGCTATCGGATTCGCTGGAATCGGCCGACATCCCACGCCGGCTGAACCTGCCGGTGATCCTCGTCGTCGGCCTGCGGCTGGGCTGCATCAACCACGCACGACTGTCCGTACGCGCGATCGTTGACGACGGCTGCGAACTGCTGGGCTGGATCGGCAACGCCATCGATCCGGCGATGGAGCGGCGTGAAGACAACATCGAAACCCTGCGCCGACTGCTGCCCGCCCCCTGCCTCGGTGTGCTCGGGCATGGTAGCGATCCGACCGCCGCGGCGCGTTCCGGCGCATTGCACCAGACCATTTCGGCCATACGCGCGCGACCATGACTTGCGGCACGGGATGGCACCGCGGGCGCATTCGCGGCATCATCTCGTCGTTTGCGCCCGCCTCACCGGACGATTCTGTCTTCCCTCCAAGGATTCGGCATGAGCAACGCACAACGTTACTACCTCACCATCGACAACTTGAGCAACGCGCACGGGGCGGATCCGGAACTCGCCTTCCGTGGTTCCAGCCCGCAATCGTTCGCCGATGCACTGCAATCGGCGCTGCAGACCAATGCGCTGTTCCAGCGCTGGCGCGCGCGCCAGCCCGATCCCGAGGAAGTCGATGAATCGTTGGCGCCGATCGATCCCGGCGCCGTCGTTACCGCGCACCAGGACGATCTGCATGCCGACGTGGAAGTGGTCACCGCGCTGCCGCACGCGGTATTGCGGCATCGCTTGAATCTCCTGATCGGCCATCACTGGAAGTTGCGCGACGTCCGCGCTGCGTAAGAAATTCGCTGCACCTGTCTTCAACAGAGGAATCGTCATGTCCCAATTCCGTTTCCGTCCGCTTGCCTTCGCCTGCTGCGTGCTGCTCGCAGGTTCGGTGGCCTTGAGCGCATGCAGTCAATCCAGCCCGCCCGCGAGCAACGCGCCCGCATCCGGGGCCAGCGCCGCACCGGCTTCGACCGCACCGGCTTCCGCATCCACGACCGCTGCTGCACCGGCCGATATCAAGAGCAATCCGTTCTACAACGCCAGCACGCTGCCGTTCCAGGCGCCGCCGTTCGACAAGATCAAGGATGCCGATTACCAGCCGGCGATCGAGGAAGGCATGCGCCAGCAGCAGGCCGAGATCGAGAAGATCGCGAACAACTCCGAGGCGCCCACCTTCGACAACACCATCGTGGCGATGGAGAAGACCGGCCAGATGCTTTATCGCGTGATGAACACGTTCAGCGCGGTGGCCGGCGCCAATACCGACGACACGCTGCAGAAAATCCAGGAAACCGAAGCGCCGAAACTGTCCGCGCACCAGGATGCGATCTACCTCAATCCGAAACTGTTCGCGCGCATCCAGGCGCTTTACAACAAACGCGATTCGCTGAAGCTCGATCCCGAGTCCGCGCGCCTGCTGGAGTGGGACTACAAGGAATTCGTGCTCAATGGCGCCAAGCTGTCCGACGCCGACAAGACCAAGCTCAAGCAGTTCAACGAAAAGGAAGCCTCGCTCTCCGCGCAGTTCCAGAACAAGCTGCTGGCGGCGGCCAAGGCCGGTGCGCTGGTGGTGGACGACAAGGCCAAGCTGGCCGGCATGTCCGACGAAGACATCGCCGCCGCCGCGCAAGCCGCCAAGGATCGCAAGCTGGACAACAAATGGGTGGTGCCGCTGCAGAACACCACGCAGCAGCCGGCGCTGGCTTCGCTCAAGGATCGTGACACGCGCCACCAGTTGTTCGAAAACTCGTGGACGCGCGCCGAGAAGGGCGATGCCAACGACACCCGCGACACCATCGCGCAGATCGCGCAGATCCGCGCGCAGAAGGCCAAGCTGCTGGGCTTCGACGATTACGCGGCCTGGAAGACCGCCGACCAGATGGCCAAGACGCCGACGCGCGTGATGAACTTCCTCGACCAACTGGTCGGTCCCGCGACCGATCGCGCCAGGGCCGAAGCCTCCGACATCCAGAAGGTGATCGACGCGGACCAGGCCAAAGCCGGCAAGCCGACCTTCCAGCTCGAGCCATGGGACTGGGAGATGTACTCCGAGCAGGTGCGCAAGGCGAAGTACGACCTCGATGCGGACCAGATCAAGCCGTACTTCGAATTGAACGACGTGCTGCAGAACGGCGTGTTCTACGCCGCCAACCAGCTCTACGGACTGACCTTCAAGGAGCGCCACGACATCCCGGTGTGGCAACCCGACGTGCGCGTGTTCACCGTGTACGACAAGGATGGCTCGGAACTGGGGCTGTTCTATTGCGACTACTTCAAGCGCGACAACAAGTCCGGCGGCGCGTGGATGAGCAACCTGGTCGGGCAGTCCAAGCTGCTCGGAACCAAGCCGGTGATCTTCAACGTCGCCAACTTCACCAAGCCCGCGCCGGGCCAGCCGGCGCTGCTGTCGTTCGACGACGTGACCACGATGTTCCACGAGTTCGGCCACGCGCTGCACGGTTTCTTCGCCGACACGCAGTATCCGAGCCTGTCGGGTGCCAACACGGCGCGCGATTTCGTCGAATTCCCTTCGCAGTTCAACGAGCACTGGGCGCTGAACCCGAAGGTGTTCGCCCACTACGCCAAGAACTACAAGACCGGCCAGCCGATGCCGCAGGCACTGGTGGACAAGCTCAAGAGTTCGAAGCTCTTCAACAAGGGCTACGACATGACCGAGCTGATCTCGGCGGCGCTGCTGGACATGTCCTGGCACACCCTGCCGGCCAACGCGCCGCGCGTGGAGGACGTGGATGCGTTCGAGGCCAAGGCGCTCAAGGACAACCACACCGATCTCGGCTATGTGCCGCCGCGTTACCGCAGCAGTTATTTCCTGCACATCTGGGGCAACGGCTACGCCGCGGGCTACTACGCCTACCTGTGGACGCAGATGCTGGCCGACGATGCCTTCGGCTGGTTCCAGGACAATGGCGGCCTGACTCGGGCCAACGGCGACCGCTTCCGCAAGATGGTGCTCTCGCGCGGCAACACCGAAGACCTCGCCACCATGTACAAGGACTGGCGCGGCCGCGACCCCAACATCGACGCGATGAAGAAGGATCGCGGGTTGGAGACGTCGAAGCAGTAAGAGCCTGCCTGAAAATCCCTCCCCTTCAAGGGGAGGGCCAGGTAGGGATGGCGTAGAAGGGCCCGGTTCGGCGGGCCTCATCCTTCGGGAAGAGCGAAATGAGCCTGCGCTCACGATTACTTTTCGGTCCGATAGCCGCCATCATTTTCGTCTGCGTCCTAGGCCTGTTGCCGCGAATGTTGTCCGGCTACAGCTCGATCACCCAGACCGTCAGCGAAATCGGAGAACTCGGCTCATCCGCCCGTCTTCCTTTCGCAGCGATGCTTTGTGTCATCGCGGTTTGCATCCTGATTTTCGCCTCGGCGCTGCGCGATGCGTCGGATCGATTGGAACGATCGAGTGTTGCCGCGTGGCTGACCGGATGCATGGCGGTCTCCGTCGCGGGCGTGGGGATTTTCGCCTACCCGCACCCGCTCCATAACGTTTTCGGCCTGTCGGAACTGATCGGGTATCAGGCGCCCTGGGTGCTCGCGCTGGCGTGGCGACGATCGCCGCAGATGCGCAGGCTCGTCGCGTTTTCATGGCTGATGGCGGTTGTCGTGTGGTGCGCGATCATTGCGAACCTCGCCACGCTCGATCGCGGCGGCGCGCTCTGGCGACTCGAAGCACCCATCTACGGCGTCGTGCAGCGCGCGCTGTTCGCTTCCTGGTTTGTCTGGCTGGCCGGCGCGGGCTTCATGCTGAGAGGCAATTCCCGGATCTGCGGAATTCGCGGCGCACGAATTTCCGGTGCCACCGAATGACTCCTGCCCTCGCGGTGGAGCAAACGGACGGTTTGTTTCGCCATCCGGATGGCCGCATTCGGCCAGAAGCGCGCGATGACATCGAGATTCATCGATTCAAGAACGTCACGGAGTCGCGGATGAAGCTTTGGGCGATCGTCCTGGGATTGCTGGCCGTTTGTGGAAGCGCGAATGCGGCGACCGCGGTCTGGCAGCCTTCCGCCGGACACGTGCAAATCCCGATCTGGCCGGGCACGGCACCGGGTGCGCAGCCGCTGCCGGGTCCCGAATACACCCGGACAGGCACCAAGCTGCTCGGTGGCAAAACGATTACCGGCGTTTACAACGTATCGCGCCCGACGATGACGGTGTACGCGCCGAAGGGCAGGAACACCGGCGCGGCGGTCGTGGTGTTTCCGGGCGGCGGCTTCGCAGGACTGGCCATCGATCTCGAAGGCACCGACGTCTGCGACTGGCTGACACCGAAAGGCATCACCTACGTACTGCTGAAGTACCGCGTGCCCAGCATCCCCTACGACTGGCATTGCGATTGCCGCCCGCACAATTTCGATCTGTCGGTGCCGTCGCTGCAGGACGCGCAGCGCACGATCGGGCTGGTGCGCCTGCACGCGCAGGAATGGCACATCGATCCGCACAAGGTCGGCGTGATCGGCTTTTCCGCCGGAGGTTTCCTGGTCGCGGAGGTGAGCACGCAATACGGACATCGCCTGTACAAACCGGTCGATGCCGCGGACAAGCTGAGCGCGCGGCCGGATTTCGCGATGGCGATCTATCCGGGACATCTCACGCGAGACGGCCACACTTTCAACCGCAACCTGCCCGTGACCCGCGACACGCCGCCGACCTTCCTGGTGCAGGCCGAAGACGATAACGTGGATGGCGTGGACCAGGCACTGGTCTACTTCACCGCGCTGAAGCAGGCCGGCGTCCCGGCCGAGCTGCACATCTACGCGCATGGCGGACACGCGTTCGGCTTGCGCCACACGTCCGATCCGATCACCGATTGGCCGAAGCTGGCTGAGGTGTGGATGAGGGCGATCGGCGTGGTGCCGAACTAAGCCGCGCTACCTGTGTAGGAGTCTGCGTGCGAGCGACTTCGCTCCTTCGGAGATGATGCAAACAAGGCCCGCTTCCGCGGGCCTTTTCCATTCATACTAATTCACACTGCCCGCTTGGAAATCCGGTGGCTTTGCCGCTTCGTCAGTTCCTGCAATTCCCTTTATCTGGGCAGCAAGTACCTGCAACGCACTTTCAATAGCTTGGAGATGCTCCTCGGAGTCATCAACAAGCTTCACCGTTTCGTCAGCATTGGTCAATGTCGCAAGCTGGATTGGCCCACCTACTCCGCCTGGATTCGTTCTGCGGACGTGATCGATCGCCCATACAGCAGCCAATCGACCCTCAGCGAGGGTTGGCTCGCTGTTGGGCCACAACAATCTCTTTAATAGTGCCAAGAATGGGTCAGCTATGAGCT
>DASXWZ010000174.1:0-6758 GCA_036503375.1 Rhodanobacteraceae bacterium
AAACCGAGCAGGCGCTGCGCCGCGCGATTGCACCAGCGAATCCGTTCGGCCGCATCGAGCAGCAGCACCGCGTCCGGCAATGCGCCCGCGGCATCGCGCAATGCGCGCAATTGCCGGGCGAGGCGGCGCGCGTGCGAAGCCTGCGGTTTTGCCGCGTCCGCGCTCACGCCTGCGTGGAAAACCGGTAACCCGCGCCGCGCACGGTCTGCACCATTTGCGCGAGACCGTGCGGTTCGAGCGTCTGGCGCAGGCGGCGGATGTGCACGTCCACCGTGCGCTCCTCCACGTACACGCTGCCGCCCCAGACGTGATCCAGCAGTTGCGCGCGCGAGTACACGCGTTCCGGGTGGGTCGCGAAGAAGTGCAGCAGGCGGTATTCGGCCGGACCGATCTGTATCGGGTTGTTGTCCGCATACACGCGATGGGCCGGTCCGTCCACGCGCAGGCCGCCGATTTCGACCACGCCGCTGCCGTCGTCGCCCTGCGTGCGCCGCAGCACGGCGCGGATGCGGGCGAGCAATTCGCGCGTCGAGAACGGCTTGACGACGTAGTCGTCCACGCCGGCTTCCAGTCCGTTGACGCGGTCGATCTCCTCGCCGCGCGCCGTCAGCATGATGATCGGGATTTCGCGCGTGCTTTCATCGCGACGCAGGCGGCGCGCCAGCTCCAGGCCGGACGTGCCGGGCAACATCCAGTCCAGCAGGATCAAATCCGGAACGTTCTCCGCGATCGCGTGTTGGGCGGCACGCACATCGGCGGCGTGCAGCGGCTCCATGTCGGCGCGCCTCAATGCAAAGGCGACCATGTCGCGGATCGAGGCTTCGTCTTCGACGATCAGGATGCGTTTGCGCATGCGTTGGAAGTCGCGGAGCGGCTTGTGACGCGATTATTGCAGCGGCGCGATGTTACGGCGTTGTGACAGTGAGCATTGAAGCCCGAGACGAGTCGCGATCGTCCAGGGCAGTCGAAGTCAAAAAGCGGTCCTCCATGATCGCACTCGACGAGGAATCAGAACTGCTGGCAGGAGCTGCCCCCGCAGGCGTGGAACCCCAACTGATCGCCGCTGCTGCCATTGGCCGGCTTGTCGCCGGCCTGCGGCAGGTTGCGGCGCTGCATCTCCAGCGCGATCGGCGTGATCTGCGCGATGGTCGCTTCGATCCGTGCGCGCGAGTAGTAGTCCAGATCCTTGCGCTCGGAGAGGCGTTGCAATTGCCCGAGCGCGTCCTGCGGCCGGCCGGCGAGGAAGGTCGCGTCGGCGTAGGCCTCGCCGGCACGGATGTCGTCGCCGGCGACGTGGCATGCATGTCCGTAGGTGCGGTACAACTCCGGTTCGGAGTTGTCGTCCAGCATCGGTTTCAACAATCCCTGCGCGGTCTTCGCGTCGTCCGTCTTGCCGCTCGCCAGGAGCGCCTGCGCGTAGCCCAGCGCGATCGCCGGATTCTGCGGCGATTGCGCGGAGAGTGCGGCGTAACGGTGCAGCGCGTCGTTGCGGTCGCCGGCCTCCAGTTGTGCTTCGGCCAACCCCAGTTGCAGGGTATTGCTTTGCGGCTGCGCTTCCAGCAACGGCTTCAGCAGTTGCACGGCTTTCGCCGCCTTGCCGGTGTGTTCCAGCGCCATCGCGTAACCGTAACGGTGCGCGGGCGTGTCGAAATCGCCGCCGCGCGCGAGGTTGCGCGCGTAGTAGTCGACGGTGTCGTTGTAGTCGCCGGAAGACAGCACGCGGATGCGCTCGCGGATCAGTGCATATTCGCCGCCGTCCGGCTTGGCGCGCGGCGCCTGCAGCAGTGCCGACGTGTTCTTGACGAACGGCAACAGGCTGAGATTGTCGCCGGGTGCGATTGTTGCGACCTGCGGCGCGTTCTGGTCCTGCTCTTCGATCACGTGCGCGCGTGCCTTGGCCTCGGCGATGCGCTCGCTGGTCACGGGGTGGTCCTGCAGGAACGGCGGCGCGTCGCCGGAGTAATCGCCGCCTTCGCCGCCACCGGGGCGCAGCGTGCGCGCCATGCGATCGAAGAAACCGGCCATCGCTTCCGGGTCGTAGCCCGCCTTGGCGAGCGTGCCGATTCCCACGCGGTCGGCTTCGGTCTCGTCCTTGCGGGTGAAATCGATCTGTTCCTGCTGCATCAGCCCCATGCCAGATGCAAGAATGCCCGGGCCAGCGGTCTGGCTGGAACCGCCGGCCGCGATCAGCGCGCCGAGCGTCGCAAGCGCGTACAGCGGCGCCTTCTTCTTGGCGTCCTCGAAGGCGCGCTCGAGATGGTGCTGACTGATGTGCGCGAGCTCGTGTGCGATCACCGCGGCCAGCTCGTCCTCGCTGGTGGTGGTGGTGATCAAGCCGGAATAGACGAAAACGTAACCGCCGGGCGCGGCGAAAGCATTGATCTCCGGCTCGCGCATTACGGTGAAAGTGTAGTGCTGCGTCGGATCGGCGCTGGCGGCCACCAGTCGATAACCCAACGCCTGCACGTAGGCGTCCACCTGCGGATCGTCCAGCACCATGTTCATCGAACGCAGTTCGCGCAGCATGCTCGCGCCATAGGCCTCTTCCTCCTGCGGTGAAATCAGTCCGGCGGCCGAACTGCCGAGATTGGGGAGGCTGACGTCCTGTTGCTGGCCGGCCGCAGGCAGCGCCAGCGCGAGGCAGGTGAGGGCGGGGAGCAGTCGATACGCGCGCATGGCGTGGAGATGGGGGCGCTCGGGTTCTCCGACAACTTAGCGCGATGCGGGTTCCGTTGATAGTGGGAAGCAGAAGGCATTCAGCTTGCGCAGACTTTCGCGCGTTGTCCGGCTGTTACGCTGTCTGAGTCCCGAGCCGCGAGTCCCGAGTCCCGAGTCCATGCCCGATATCGAAATCTATTCCACCGGATTCTGCGCTTACTGCGTCGCGGCCAAGAACCTGCTGAAAGCCAGGGGGCTGGGCTGGCGGGAGATCCGTATCGATGCGGATCCCGCGGCGCGCGCGACGATGCTGGAACGCAGCGGCGGTCGGCGCACGGTTCCGCAGATCTTCATCAACGGTACGCACGTGGGCGGATTCCAGGAACTGGCCGTGGCCGAACACGACGGCACACTGGCAAAGCTGCTGGAAGACGCAAGCTAGCGGGTGAGCGCCCCCTTGCGGGATAATCCCGCGTTTGTCGACGTGGGCGTACCCGCGGCCGGATCAGGAGTTTTTGCATGAGTCACACGATCGCGGTGATCCGAGGCGACGGCATCGGCCCTGAAATCATGGACGCCACGCTGCGCGTGCTGGAGGCGCTGCAAACCGGCCTGTCATGCGAATTCGTGGATGCCGGCGTGGTTGCCATGGAGAAGCACGGCGAGCTGCTGCCGCAGGCCACCCTGGACGCGATCGCGCGGCATCGCGTGGCACTGAAAGGCCCGCTGACCACGCCGATCGGCGGCGGCTTCTCGTCATTGAATGTCGAACTGCGCAAACGTTTCGATCTCTACGCCAACGTGAGGCCGGCGCTCTCCATGCCCGGCACGAAAGCGCACTACGAGAACATCGACATCATCACCGTGCGCGAGAACACCGAGGGTGCGTATCTCTCCGAAGGCCAGACGCTCTCCGCGGACGGCCAGACCGCGCAGTCGATCGTGCGCAACACGCGGCGCGGCGCCGAGCGCATCGTGCGTTACGCCTTCGAACTGGCGGAGAAACGGGGCAGGAAGAAAGTCACCGCGGTGCACAAGGCCAATATCCTCAAGACCAGTTCCGGCCTGTTCCTCGACGTCGCGCGCGAAGTCGCGAAAGCGCATCCGACGATCGCCTTCAACGAGATGATCGTCGACAACACCTGCATGCAACTGGTAATGGATCCGTGGCAATTCGACGTGATCGTCACCACCAACCTGTTCGGCGACATCCTTTCGGATTTGTGCGCGGGCCTGGTCGGCGGGCTCGGACTGGCTCCCGGCGCCAACATCGGTTCGGCGGCGGCCATCTTCGAAGCCGTGCACGGCTCGGCGCCGGACATCGCCGGCAGGCATGTCGCCAATCCCTGCGCGTTGCTGCTGGCCGCGGCCGACATGCTCGATCACTTCGGGATGATCGAACACGGCACGCGCCTGCGCGGCGCGATCCGCGCGACGCTCGCCGCGCACGATCGCGTCACCCCGGACCTCGGCGGCAGCGGCACCACCGTGACGTTCGCCGAGGCGATAGCGCAACGAGTCGCCCGAGCGCCGGTCTGGAACCGCAATCGCGCCTGGTAATCGGCCGCCGCGATCAAGGCATAACGCAACCGCCGTCTTCGCAGCCGCCGGTTTCGCGCTCGATGTAACGCCGGAAGCCCGGAACCCGCAACAAGGGCAGTATCGGCCAGTAGAACGGAATCTCGCGGCACAGCATGGCGAATCCTTCGGCTCCGCCACGCGTTATGCCGCTGCGCAGATCCTGCACGACGATCTGTCCCGCGCGAAGCGGACCAAGTGGCGACACCTCCGTCGAGTCCTCGAAGCGGTGCAGCCAATCCATGCGGTGATGCATGTGCGCGATGCGTGCGCACTTGCCGCAATCGGGACTTCGATACAACCGGATGACGGCCATGTGCGTGCTTGCGCGTGCCGGGCTGCCGCGCTCAGGCGAACATCCCGGGTTTGTAGTCTCCGACTTCGGGACGGCCCGCGATGTTGATCCGGTTCCAACTGTTGATCAGGGTGACGAGCAGCGTGAGATCGACCAGTTCCTTTTCGTCGAACTGCGCGCGAGCTTGTTCATACAATTCGTCCGGCACGGACTGATCGTGCGTCGTGAGCTGGGTCAATGCTTCGGTCCACGCCAATGCCGCGCGCTCGCGTGCGCTGTAGAACGACGCCTCTCGCCAGGCCGGCAGCACGTACAAGCGTTGTTCGGTTTCCCCGGCCGCACGCGCATCCTTGCTGTGCATGTCGAGACAGTACGCGCAGCCGTTGATTTGCGAAGCGCGCATCAGCACCAGGTTGCAGAGCGCCGGCTCCAGGCTGCTTTCATGGAGCTGCTTGCTCAACGCGAACAGCGGCTGCAGTGCGGTGAAATGTCTTTTTAGCTCGAAGCGGGACATGGATGACTCCTTGCTAGATGAATGTCGGGCGAGGACGTTCGCCTTTCAATGCAAGGACGTACCGGCCGCCGTTTTCGTGACCGCTTCGATGCGCGCGAGCTTGTCGGGATGGCGGATCGCATGGATCGCCGTGATGCGCCCGTCTTCGCAATCGATCCATGTCGCCACGAACAGTTGCTCGCCCCGCCATGTCAACAGTGCCGGTGCGCCATTGAGCGTACGAAGCTCATAGCGCAAGCCGGCACCTTGCGAGAGGCGTCCGATCTGCATGTACAGCCGCGCCAGCCGTTCGGCGCCATGCAGCGGATGCAAGGTCGCGCGCGCCACGCCGCCACTGTCGGCGACGTGCACGGCGTCTTCGGCGAACAGGGCCTGCAGCGTTTCCATGCTCGGTTTGCGCATCGCCACGATGAAACGCTCGAGCAGGCGACGTTGCGCTTGTTCATCCACATGGAAACGGGGCCGGCCGTCGCGCAACCGCTCCCTGGCGCGGTGCACGCGCTGCCGGCAGGCATCCTCGGTGATGCCGAGGATCGCCGACGCTTCTGCATGGCCATAGTCGAAGACCTCGTGCAGCAGGAACGCGGCGCGTTCTTCCGGGCTCAGGCGCTCCAGCAGCAGCAGGAATGAAAGGGTCAACGTTTCGCTGTGTTCCAGCGCGGCGTCCGGCGCCTCCGCGATTTCGCCCGCCGGCTCGGGCAGCCATGGACCGGTGTAGTGTGCTCGCTCGGTTTTTGCGCGGCGCAGGCGATCCAGCGCCAGGCGCGTGGTCACCGTCACCAGCCAGGCTTCCGGATCATCCAGGACGGAAATGTCCTGCGCGTCCCAGCGCAGCCAGGCGTCGTGCAGCACGTCCTCGGCATCGGCGGGCGTGCCGAGCATGCGATAAGCGAGGCCGAACAGGCGCGGACGGTGTTGCTGGAACAGGTCGGTCGGTGTCACGGGCGATGGCTCCTGCGGGAAACACATGCAGGACGTATGGGCCGCTCACAGTGTGACAGCATCAGGGAACGAAATCTCCGGCCATCGCGTGAACGACGTCACTGCGAGGGCGCGAGCCCGGTCCAGGTCCGGAAGATGCCCTCGTTGCAGAGATTGCACGTAGTCTGGACGGCGCCGTCGGTCCCCCGGTTGTAATAGATGTACGGACCCTCATTCGTGATGAACACCTCGGGGTCCGTTCGTGCACGCTCTGGTTCGTCGGGGGTCAACTGCTCGAGCGAAGGATTGGCAGCGTCGATGTTGGCCAGGAAGATTGCCGAAGGGTATGACAGCGGCGGCACGTTCGCGTTGAAGAATATGTACGATTTGCCGTCGTATTCGAACGGCTCCGGCGAACTGATCACCCCTGCGTCGGGCGTGCTGATGCTGTCCACCAGTTCCCAATCGGTATTGGATCCCCCGGCGGGCAGGTGATACACGCGGACTTCGCTGTCGTCGACCACCGTTTCCATCGCGAGGTCGCCGCCGTATTCCGGCGCGTGCCAGATGAACGGACGGCCTTGCAAACCCTTTTGACCGCCGTCGAAGGTGATCTGATCGGCTTCGCCCGTATCGAGCCAGTAGATGAACACCTGCGACACGCCAGCGACGGGCGCGACGAAAGCCGCTGCCCGCGATCCTTGCGCAAAACGGAGAGGAAACTTCTGGGAGCGCGGGTCCGCGGTCACCTTCGTTTCGCTTGCCGCGTCGTCGAGATTGCGCCAATAGTGG
>DASXWZ010000175.1:0-2549 GCA_036503375.1 Rhodanobacteraceae bacterium
TCGCACCTTCCTGGGCGTGAGCACTGTCGAATGCGCGCGCCTTGGTCGCGCGAAGAATTTCCCGGATTCCGCTTCGCTTCATCCGGGCTACGTGCGGCCTCGCTGCAGGCTGCCCGCGCAACCGACCGCCACTTCCCCGGCACTCACTCGGTCCGGCGATTTCCACGCCTCCCTGGAGAGTTTCATGCGCACACGTTCGTTGATGCGATTGTTGTCGATCCTTTGCGTATCGCCGGCACTGGCGGCGCCAGCGGCGTTTGCCGCGCAGGCACCTGCCGCGTCGAGACCGCAATTCGGCAGCGATCGCGTGCTTCCAGCGGCGAGCCTCATCGACGCCGATCAATACACGGCGCAGGCGCTCGCGATCCCGGCCAGGGCTTTTTCCGGTCAGTCGAGTGCGATCAACGACAGCGGCGTTTCCGCCGGCTGGTATCAAAGTTTCAAGGGTTCGTTTGCAGTGAGTTGGGATGCGACGGGTCACATGACGCAACTCGGCAGCCTGCCCGGATTGCCTTCCTCGCTCGCCAACGGCATCAATGACTCGGGCGCGATCGTCGGTTTCGCCTTTACCAACGACTTCCTGTCTTCCCGCGCCTTCGTCTGGCACGCGGACACCGGCATGCAAGCGCTCGCCGATCTCGGTGGCGATGCAAGCCTCGCGCAGGCGATCAATGCGGCCGGGATGGCCGTCGGCTGGGCTTATGATCCTGCCGGCATCCTGCATGCGGTGCGCTGGGATGCATCGGGAGCAATCACCGATCTGAATCCGCCCGGCGCCATCAGCGAAGCGCTCGGCATCAATGACCAGGGCGACGTCGTGGGATGGGTGTTCGCAGCGGATGCCTCCGCTTCCCATGCGTATCTCTGGCGGCATGACGGCGTGCAGATCGATCTGCAAACGCTCGGCGGCCCCGGCAGCCAGGCCTTCGCCGTGAATGACTCGCTGGCCGTCGTGGGCATTTCCGATCGTCGCTCGCCGCTCCCGCCCGTCTCCTTCATCTGGACGCCTGCCAAAGGCATGCAGAACGTCGGCTTCGGTTCGAACTCGCAAGCGCTCGCGATCAACGACAACGGCCGCGTCGCCGGCTCGCGCGTCATCAATGCAGGCGTACTCGGATTGACCCGCACACTTGCGACGAAAGCGCAGGTGATTCCCGATGTCGCAGCCGACAAGGGACCGTTCTCCAGCGCCACCGGGATGAATCTCTGCGGGACACTGGTCGGTTCTTCGTCCAGCCCCGACCCGACCAACGGCAATCCAGTGCCGGCGATCTGGACGAAAGCAAATTGCGATTGACGGTCCGGGACTAAAATCGGCGGGAACATTTTCAATTGTGTGCCCGCCGTTATCTTTCCTCCTGGAGCATGTGACTGTTAATCAGAGGGTCGATCGCGGTCTGCTCCGCGATACAGCTCTTTGTGGCCGTCATGATCCGTACCGATTTTTTTGTAGCCCGGATGGAGCCGCGCAGCGGTGGAATCCGGGGCATCGTGCAAGCGCTCTCCCGGATTTCGCTTCGCTTCATCCGGGCTACGCATCGATCCGATACTCCTCATTCTTGGGCGGCCTGCAGCTTTTCGCCGTCTGCAAAGCCGATAGCCGCGAGCGCAGCTGCTCCCGATTGTCCGAACTGCGGCACACGGATGGTCAAGCGCGCCAATCTGCGCACGCTCGAGGCGTTCTGGGGATGCCCGAAATATCCAGGTTGTCGCGGTACGCGGCCCGCGTAAACGAACCCGAGACTTTTGATTCTCTTGATTGCCTCCAGCAGCTATTTCGGCAACCCCGCCAGCCACTTCAGCACCGTTTGCGACAGTTCGATGCGCTTGTCCGAATAGGCGTGGTCGGTGGCGAAGTGCTGCGTCGTCACGTGGGCGTCGCCGGCCTTGCGCAGCGCGGCGGCGAATGCGTTGTTGTCCTCAGCGAGGTGATCGTCGGACGTGACGATCAGCGCGATGCGATTTTTCAGCGCGTCCACCTTGTCCATGAACGGCCAGCTCGCGGCGTGGTCGGCGAGTTCATTGGCCAGCCCCGCTGGCGTGCAGCCCGCAAGCGGCGCCATGCCTTCTTCGGCCAGTCCGCGGGCCATGGCAGCGATCGCGTCGCTGCGCTTTTCCTTGGCCAGGAGCGATTGCATGCGCCCGGACATGTCGGCGGCCGAAATGGTGGCGAACGCTTTGATCGCGGGATCCGCCGCAGCCGCTTCGACTGCCATGAAGCCGCCCATGCTGTGACCGATCAGCACGATCCGCTTCGGGTCCAGGCGTAGCGATTTCGCAACGTCCGGCTGGCGCAGGTAGGCGATCGCGGCGGCGGTATCCTCGATGCTGTGCGCGAACGAGAAGTCGCCCGGCGTGCCCCACGAGCCGCGGTAATTGAAGTACAGGACATCCCAACCGGCGCGCCGCATGTCCTGCGCCAGATCGAGGTTGCGCTCGTTGCCGGGAAACCAATGCAGCAGGATCACCACCGGGTGCGGACCGGCGCCGGCGGCGACGTAGACCAGCGCATTCATCAGCACACCATGGCTGGGGATCTGCATCGTCTG
>DASXWZ010000176.1:0-8616 GCA_036503375.1 Rhodanobacteraceae bacterium
GAACCGGCAGGGCCAGTTGCACGACGCATTGGAGAAAGCGATCGCCGATCTCGAGGAGGTCTGGCAGAAGCTGCAACCGCCGCCGGAGGAGCCGGGTGCGTGAGTGAAAGCCCTCCCCTTCGAGGGGAGGGATGGTGGTGAGCCTATCCGCTGATCACGCCGCCTTCGCCTCGTCCTTCAGCGTCTGCATGTCAATCACGAATCGGTATTTTACGTCGCTCTTGAGCATGCGTTCGTAGGCATCGTTGATGTCGCGCATCGCAATCATCTCGATGTCGCTGACGATTCCGTGTTCGGCGCAGAAATCCAGCATCTCCTGCGTCTCGCGGATGCCGCCGATCAGCGAGCCGGCCAGCGCGCGGCGCTTGAAGATCAGGTTGAACACCGAAGGCGATGGATGCGGATGCTCCGGCGCGCCGACCAGGCACATCGTGCCGTCGCGCTTCAGCAGGTCGAGATACGCGTCCAGATCGTGCGAGGCGGCGACTGTATTGAGGATGAAATCGAAGCTGGCGGCGTGCTGCTTCATCTGCTCCGGATCCTTCGAGATCACCACCTCGTCGGCGCCGAGCCGCTTGCCGTCGGCGATCTTGCCGGGCGAGGTGGTGAACAGCACGACGTGCGCGCCCATCGCGTGCGCGATTTTCACGCCCATGTGTCCGAGCCCGCCTAGGCCCACGACGCCGACCTTCTTGCCGGGGCCGACGTTCCAGTGGCGCAGCGGCGAGTACGTGGTGATGCCCGCACACAGCAGCGGCGCGACCGCGGCGAGATCCTGCGGCTGGTGGCGAATGTGCAGCACGAATTTCTCGTCCACGACGATTTGCGTCGAGTAGCCGCCGTAGGTGTTCTCGCCACCGAACACCGGCCCGTTGTAGGTGCCGGTGAATCCGTTCTCGCAATAATTTTCCTCGCCTTCCCTGCACGATGCGCAGTGGCCGCAACTGTCCACCATGCAACCGACGCCGACGGTGTCGCCGACCTTGAAGTGTTTCACTTCATTGCCCACAGCCGTGACTTTGCCCACGATCTCGTGGCCGGGCACGGACGGATAAATCGTGTTGCGCCATTCGTTGCGCGCTGTGTGCAGGTCGGAATGACACACGCCGCAATAGAGGATTTCGATCTGCACGTCGCGCGATCCGGGCGTGCGGCGCTCGATGGTGAAGTGCCCGAGCGGCTTGTCCGCAGCTTGTGCGGCGTAGGCGGAGGTGGTGGTCATTCGCAATCTCCTCATGTAGGGCGGACACGGGCGCCGCGCCGCTGTAGCCCGGATGGAGGCGCGTAGCGCCAATCCGGGACGTGGGCTCTTTCCCGGATTCCGCTGTGCTTCATCCGGGCTACAAAAACTGGATTCCGGGCTCTGCCTGCACCGGCGCAGCCCCGGAATCACGACTGAAAATGATCAACCGGCGGCCTTCTCCCGCCGCGGCAATACCCATTCCGGACGGATGTAATGGCAGGTGTAGCCTTCGGGATAACGCTCCAGGTAATCCTGGTGCTCCGGTTCGGCTTCCCAGAAATCGCCGGCGGCCGAAACCTCCGTCACCACCTTCCCGGGCCACAAGCCGGAAGCCTCCACGTCGGCGATGATGTCTTCGGCGATGCGCTTCTGCTCGTCGTTCAAGTAGAAGATCGCGGAGCGATAGCTCGTGCCGGTATCGTTGCCCTGGCGGTTCGCCGTGGTCGGATCGTGGATCTGGAAGAAGAATTCCAGCAGCCTGCGGTAACCGATCTTCGCCGGATCGAAAACGATTTCGATCGATTCGGCGTGGGTGCCGTGGTTGCGATACGTCGCATTCGGCACGTCGCCGCCGGAGTAACCCACGCGCGTGGAAATTACGCCGGGTTGCCTGCGGATCAGGTCCTGCATGCCCCAGAAGCAGCCGCCGGCGAGGATGGCGCGTTCGGTCGTCATGAAGTTCTTCCTCTGATGAAAGCATTGCGTTGGGATGGGGAAAAGCCCTCCCTTCAAGGGGAGGGTTGGGTGGGGATGGTGTGGAATGCGCTCGCCGCCATCGGATCGCCATCCCCTCCCGGCCTCCCTCGAAGGGGGAGGAGAATTATTCCTCGAACAACTGACGGTACTCGCCGTAACCTTCCTTTTCCAGATCGGCGAGCGGGACAAAGCGCAGCGACGCGGAGTTGATGCAGTAGCGCAACCCGCCGCGATCGCGCGGACCATCGTCGAACACGTGGCCGAGATGGCTGTCGGCGTACTTGGATCGAACTTCGGTGCGGATCATGCCGTGGGTCGTGTCGCGCTTCTCGATCACGTTCGCCGACTCGACGGGTTTGCTGAAACTCGGCCAGCCGCAACCGCTTTCGAATTTGTCCATCGAGGTGAACAGTGGTTCGCCGGACACGACGTCCACATACAAGCCGATGCGCTTGTCATCGTTGAATTCATTGTCGAACGGCCGTTCGGTGGCGGCTTCCTGGGTGACGCGATGCTGCAGCGGAGTAAGCCTGGCGAGGGCTTCCGGGGATTTGCGGTAATCCGGCATGTGCATCCTCCAACGCTGGCGCGATCCGGTCGAGATGGGGACGGGCTGCGCAAGCGCAAGGCGCAACGCCGTCATTGCGGAGTCGATCCGCCGGGCCGGATCGCGGGATCCGCCTTGCACCTGCCGAACCGATGTTCCTGACCCGGCACGCCCCCGGTCCATTACACGCATGTCCGGGATTCGCCACATCCGCTGCAGCGCGCGGCCCGCATTCTTCGTCAAGCTTTGCGCCGCGATCACCTACACGAGGAGTTCCGATGAACCGCCGCGAGATGTTGAAGGGCGCCGCTTTCGGCGCGATGACATTGGCAGTTTCGCCGCGAACGCTGGCGATGCAGGCGCGTGGGGTGGTCGCGCGCCTGGCTGCTCTCGAGCATCGGCGCGGAGGAAGGCTCGGCGTGGCCATCCTCGATACCGGCGGCGATGCGCGAACAGCGTGGCGCGGCGACGAACGTTTCCTGATGTGCAGCACGTTCAAGTTGCTGCTCGCGGCGGCGGTGTTGAAGCGGGTGGAGCGCGGCGAAGAGAAACTCGATCGCCGCATCGTGTTCGGCAAGGACGTACTCCTCGAGTACGCGCCGGTGACGAAGCTGCACGTCGGACCTGCCGGCATGACGGTCGCGCAATTGTGCGAGGCCGCGATCACGCTGAGCGACAACACCGCCGCGAACCTGCTGGTGGCGAGCACCGGCGGACCCTCGGGCGTGACGCACTATGCGCGCACGCTCGGCGACACGCTCACGCGCCTCGACCACATCGAACCATTCTTGAATCGACCCGACGGCGAGAACGACACCACCACGCCGCGCGCGATGCTGGCGGACATGGAGAAGCTGTTGTTGGGCGACGCGCTCTCGCAAAGTTCGCGCGCGCAGTTGCTCAAATGGCTCACGGCGAACAAAACCGGTGGCGATTCGCTGCGCGCGGGTCTGCCACCCGACTGGCGCGAAGGCGACAAGACCGGCTCGGGCCACACCGCCAACAACGACGTCGCGATCCTCTGGCCGCCGAACCGCAAACCGCTGCTGGTCACCGCGTACTACGACAATACGAATGCGAATGTTGCCGCGCGCAAAGCCGTGCTCGCCGAAGTGGGTCGCATCGTGGCGACTTTATAAAAAATCAACGCAACGTGAAAATCGCCGTGTTAATGTCGCCCGACCAAAACGAGGGGGAGGGGCGAACATGCGCAAGCTGTTCCTGGCGGCCGTGTGTGTTACCGCGGCGTGTCTTCTGCCGATGCAGGCGTTGGCGATACAGGTCCGGCTGACGTCCGATCTGAGGTCGCCGGAGAAGGTCGGTGCGCCCGTGATCCTGACTGCCAGCGCATCGGATCCGAATCCCGGAACGCTGACCTATCGTTATTCGATCACCCGCAGCGGCGTCTCCCGCATCGTTCGCGATTACAGCCAGGACAACAGTTTCGACTGGGGCGGAGTGATAAGCGATGGCCGCTACGTGGTACAGGTAACGGTCCGCAACAACACGACCCAGGAAACCGCCCAAGACACGCTGCTGTTCCGGTTCACTTCGCGCGTTTCGGGCACTGCGCCGGCCGTGACATCCGGCGCCAATCCCCTCGTCGCGCTGTTCAGCGCGCCGGCTTGCGCGCGGGGCAGCAAGGTCAGGGTGCGTTTCGCCGCGCAAGCAGGCCCTTCCGATTTCACCGATTGGCGCGACTGCAACCCGGCATCCAGCAGCAACATTTACGTCGCGGGCATGCTCCAGAAGACGCGCTATTTGATGGCAGCCCAGATCCTCGGGCCCTCGGGAATCACGACGGGCCAGACGCTCTCGTTCACGACGGGCAGCGCACCTTCGAATTTCCCGGTAGTCACCCCGATAGTTCCGGCCGATTCGAACTCAAGCAAGACCGACGACGTGTTGCTGTCGGATTACCTCAGCATCGGTACGTCGGTGGGATATCCGGTCGCAACGGATCTCTCCGGCCGGCCGATCTGGTACTACGCGGCCTTCAACGATCCGGCGCAGGCCGGCGGACTCCTCACCCGCATCCTTCCCCACGGCACGATGCTGGTGATCGCCAACGGCACGAACTCGACCGACGCGACGACAGCGGGGCAGATCCTGCGCGAGATCGATCTGGCGGGAAATACGCTGCGTGAAACCAATGTGTCGCGCGTGCGCGAGCAACTCGACGGGATGGGTCTGGTTTCGAACTGCACGACGGGTGGCTCGGTGTGCGCGGTCACCGCGTTCCATCACGACGCGATCCGCTTGCCGAACGGCCACACCATCGTCTTCGGCAGCGAAGAGCGGATGTATCCGGCCGGAACGCAGGGCGCGACTGCGCCGGTGGACATCCTCGGCGACATCGCCATCGATCTCGACGAAAATTTCCAGGTCGCGTGGTACTGGGATTCCTTCGCGCACCTGGATGTCAATCGCGCGGCGATCCTCGGCGAGACCTGCACACCCGGCTTCCAGGCGTGTCCGCCGCAGTACCTGGCTTCCAGCTCGAACGACTGGCTGCATACCAACGCCGTGCAGTACACGTCCGATCACAATCTGGTCATTTCCATGCGCCATCAGGACTGGGTGATCAAGATCAATTACCAGGACGGCACGGGCAATGGCGATGTCATCTGGCGCCTGGGGCCCGACGGCGATTTCTCCATCGTTTCCGACGATCCCTATCCGTGGTTCACCCATCAACACGATGCCGGATTCGAATCGGACGGAACGTTCACGGTCTTCGACGACGGCAACACGCGCGTGGCCGACAACCCCGGCGTCACGGAAAACAGCCGCGGGCAGGTCTATCAGATCGATGAAGTCAACAAGGTGGCCACCCTGCTGGTGAATTCCGATCTGGGCGTCTATTCGGCCGCGCTCGGCAGCGCGCAGTTGCTCGGCAACGGCAACTACCATTTCCTGGCCGGATTCAACCAACCGGGACCGACGCAGTTCAGCCAGTCGGTGGAGGTGCTGCCGGACGGGACGACGAACCTGCGGATGCAGGCTGCGCAACTGGCCTACCGCAGCTTCCGGATGCCGAGTCTTTACGCGCCACCGGGCACCTGACGGTTGTCCAAAATGTCCATGTGACGCCACGTCGACATCGACGTGGCGTCACCGAACCACGCGGCAAAACTGGGGTTGGGGGTTTAGGGGATTCCGGCATCCGCTTCGCCGGTTCGATTCCGCTTCGGGGAATCGGCACCGGTTTTCGCGTCGATTCCGGTTCCGGCTTTTGTGGAGCTTGACCGACGGGATTCGTTCTTGTCCAGGGAACGGCGTGTCAGTTTTTCGCATTCCGGGGGTGATCAGATGCGCAAGTTCATCGGATTGTCTTTTGCGTTCGCATTGACCGTTTTTTCGATGGGTGCAAAGGCGGACCAGACCGTGCAATCGATCGGCGACGCATTCGTCGCCAATCTGCCTTCCGGCTGGAATGCGACGGTCGGCTCGTGGGTCTACTTCGACACGCTCGGGTGCTTCACGACGCCCGGATACACCTGTTATGGAGACAATCCATCCAGTCCGTACGGCTCGCCTTATTTCGGGGAGTACGGCGCGAATCCCAACCTGGCCACCCTGCAACTCGATGAAGACGAAGCCATCGTAGTCATCTTCCGCACGCCGCCGGAGATGCGCTACTACTCGTTCAATCAATATCTGTACAAGAGAGCAGACAGCAGCACCGAAATATTCGGCAGCCTGGGCGAGGCGCTGAATCTGAAAGAGCTGGGCACCACCGGTTCTTCCGAACCCGGCGCCAGTCCGTTCGATTCCTATGCGGCCGTGGTCTGGACGGCCGATCAAAACACCTACAACAGCGTGCAGGAGGACCTGCTGGCGAGCGGTCTTCCCTGGCAGGCCATCAATTACCTGCCGCTTCCGCAAGTGATTCCGGCGACGTCCCTCGACCCTGAATACGATCTCCAGATGGGTCATGCCTCCTCGGCCGACGTCTTCAACCTCCTGATGAGGACGGCGATGCCGAGCGATCAGGCGGCGTTCGATGCCTACGTCGCGGAGAATCCGTACTACGTGATCCGGGTGGGCCCCACCGCGCATCTTGCGGCGAATCCGTCGCCGGTGGTCGGGTATCCCTCCGACATCTCGGGCATCACGGAAGGTTCCGACCAGCAGAAGGCTTTGAACCGCCTGGTCTCTGACATCAAGAATCACTATGCCGGCACTTTCTCGCTGCGAAAGCAGACGAGCACCTACACCACCCACACCGGGTGGAACTGCATCACCGAATTGTCGGAGTGCACGGGCGACAACTACGACTCGCTCTACTCCCACGATACCGCGATCGTAAGGGTCAAGAGCCTGCAGGATTTCGTGATCGTCGTCGGCGTGAATCACCAGGAAACCGGCAAGGCGACTTACGCGAATTTTGCCGTCTACGATTCCAAGAAGCTGGCGAGCATCGTGTCCATCACCGACTCCGATCTGACCAAGCAGAGTGCGTTTTACCATGCCGGTGTTACGAACCCGAGGGATCCGCGGGTCAAGCAATACCAGGATCTTTACGCCTACATGTTTTCGTACGACTGCGCCGGCAAGCAGTACTGCACTGCGATCCCGCCGCCGACGGAGTCCGATCCGGTGGGGCTTCAACCAGGCGCGCCCTTCTTCGTGCTCGGGCGCAGTTACATGGAGCCGCACACCCTGGTGCGTCCCTCGGGCGCGGAGGTCGTTCACCACCAGGTGTTCATCGGCACCAGGAAGTAGGAGAGAGCGGCGGTGACGGTTTGAACGCAAGTTGATCTGCGTTCGGCTTTTGGAGGGCGCAACCTGTAGCGCCCGAACTTGGGAATCTGGAATGTAGCGGCGGACATTCGACGCGCCGCGTCCTTTGCAAAGGGGGTTGTATGTTCACGCTATATCGGGCGGCCGCGGCCGCTGTCGCCATCATGCTCGGCGGCATCATGATTCCGCGGGTCGCAGTTGCGGATTGCACGCCGAGTTTCCGTCAGGTCAATGTCGATGGTTTCGGCAATCGGTACAACCTGTACGCCTGGAGCATGCAGGTCTTCAACGGGCGGCTGTTTGTCGGCACGATGAACCAGCAGACGGGCGGGGAAATCTGGGCCTACGACGGCACGCAGTGGCAGCAGGTACTGAAACAGAATATGCGCAGGACCGGCAATACCGGCTTTCGCAGCATGATCATCTTTCACGGGTTTCTCTTCACCGGCGGCACCAACGACACCTATGGCGCCGAATTGTGGCGCACCTCGGATGGCGTCCATTGGCGCAAGATCGTGGCCGGTGGCTTCGGAGACAAGAACAACGAATCCATCCGCGGCGTGGCCATTTTCCAGGACAAGCTCTACATCGGGTTGCAGAACGCATCGGGAAGCGGCGGCCAGTTGTGGCGCAGCGCCGACGGCGTGACGTTCGAGCCGGTGAACACCGACGGCTTCGGGGACACGACCAATATCTCGATGCACAGCATGGCCGTCTTGAACGGACAGCTCTACATCGGCACCAAGAACAAGGATACGCTGCTGCAGGTCTGGCGCACCAGCGACGGAGACAACTACGAACAGGTCGTGGGTCCGAATGCCGCGGTGCCCTCGGGCTTCGGCATCCCGGACAACATCCTGACCCAGTCGATGTACGTCTACAACAACGTGCTCTACCTCGGCACCGGCAACTCCAAGCCCAACGGCGATTCTTCGCACGGCTTCAGCGTGATGCGCACGACCAACGGTACCCAATGGCAGCCGATCACCGTCAACGGCGGCGGCGACATCGACAATCGCTTCGCCTGGCGCTTCTTCGCTTACCAAGGTTACCTCTGGATGGGCATCGGCAACTTCAACATCGAGAACGGCGAGGGCGGTCAGGCCTTGCGCAGCGTGACCGGCAACCAGGGCAGTTGGGAAGTCATGGTCGGTCCCAACAGTCCGTACGCGCCCACCGGGTTCGGCAACTGGATGAATTGGGGCATTCGCACTTTTGCCGAGTACAACGGCAAGCTCTATCTCGGCACCGCGCAGTGCTGGCAGGACTGGTGCGATCCGGACGTGACCGGCGCTGCGATCTGGGAGTGGTCGGGCGAGACCTGCCCCGCGCCGGAAACCGCGCTGAATCGGCGTCCCGGTTTTGACGCAGACCGCAACAGGAT
>DASXWZ010000177.1:0-2125 GCA_036503375.1 Rhodanobacteraceae bacterium
TCAGCGAGCTGCTGGTCAGCAGTACTGCGGTTTCGATCGTGCCCAACAGCATGTCGGTTTCGCGGCTGGCTGCAGCGAAGCCGTGCGGATAGAGAATGCGGCAGATCGTGTAACTGGCGAACAGTACGCCGAAGAACAGGATTTCCGTCGAAAGAAAAACCCACATTCCGAGCGTCGCCGCTTCGCGCTGCTGCACCGGGTCGTCGAATTGTTTCTCAAGCAATCCGCGTTCGCGCAGGTCTTCGAGTTCGCTGGCCGAGACGTTCATTGCATTCATGGCGCCGGCTGGTCGTAGGCGTAGGCCTCCTGCACCACCGGCGGCCTGCGGAAGTTTTCCTTGGGCGGCGGCGAAGCGGTCTGCCATTCCAGCCCGCGCGCATTCCACGGGTTGTCGCCGGCGCGCGCGCCGCGGAACAGCGACCAGCCCAGATAGAACAGGGGGAGCAGGTACGAAAGCGCAAGGATGGACGCGCCGGCGGAAGACAACACGTTCAACACCTGGAACTGGGGTGCGTAGGAGTGGTAGCGGCGCGGCATACCTTCGTAACCCAGTACGTACTGCGGGAAGAAAGTGAGATTGAAACCGCAGAACATCAGGATCGCGGAGAACTTCGCCAATGGTTCGCTGTAGAGCCTGCCGGTGATCTTCGGCCACCAGTAGTGGATGCCGCCCAGGTACGCCATTACCGAGCCGCCCACCATCACGTAGTGGAAATGCGCGATCACGAAATAGGTGTCGTGCAGCGGCACGTCCAGCGCGGGCGCCGCCAGCATCAATCCCGTCAGGCCGCCGAGCATGAACAGTCCGACGAAACCGAGCGCGTACAGCATCGGCGCTTCGAAGGTGATCGTGCCCTTGTGCAACGTCGCGGTCCAGTTGAATACCTTGATCGCGGACGGCACCGCGACCAGGAAACTCAGGATCGAAAACACCAGGCCCGCGTATACCGACATGCCGGCCACGAACATGTGATGGCCCCACACCAGGAAGCCGATCACCGAGATCGCCACGATCGCGTACACCATGAAGCGGTAGCCGAAGATGTCGCGGCGCGCGAAGCACGGAATGATCTCGCTGACCACGCCCATCGCCGGCAGGATCATGATGTACACCGCCGGGTGCGAGTAGAACCAGAACAGGTGCTGGAACAGCAGCGGATCGCCGCCCAGCGCGGGATCGAAAACGCCCACGCCGAGGCCGCGTTCCAGGCCGACCAGCGCCAGCGTCATCGCCAGCACCGGCGTGGCCAGCACCATCACCAGGCTCACGCCGTACATCGCCCACACGAACAGCGGCAGCCTGAACCACTTCATGCCCGGCATGCGCAGCGTGTGGGTGGTGACGATGAAGTTCAGCCCGGTGAAGATCGTGGAGAAGCCGGTGACGAACACGCCGACGATCACCAGGAACACGTTGCTGTTGGAGAACATCGTCGAGAACGGCGTGTAGAACGTCCAGCCGGTGTCGACGCCGCCCATCAGCAGCGCGCAGATCGTGAACAGCCCGCCGATGACGTAGAGATACCAGCTCGCAAGATTCAATCTCGGAAACGCCACGTCGCGCGCGCCGATCATCAGCGGCAGCAGGAAATTGCCGAGCGTGGCGGGGATCGATGGGATCAGGAAGAACCACACCATCACCACGCCGTGGAAGGTGAAGGCCTTGTTGTAGGTTTCCGCGTCGAGCAGCGCGCCTTCGGGCGTTATCAGATTCAGGCGGATCAAGGTCGCCGCGATGCCGCCGAGGAAAAAGAAAAAGGTGATGCCGATGGCGTAGAGAATCCCGATGCGTTTGTGGTCGTGCGTGGTCAGCCACGACCACAGGCCGGTTTCCTGGTTGAGGAAATTCGGCGGTGCCGCATCGAGTGCGGTGTCGGCGTCAGTGGCGGCCATTCTTCTTCTCCTCTCGAACCGGCGAGGCCGCTTGTGCTTTTCCGAGTCCCGAGTCCCCAGGCCCGAGTCCCGTCGATTTCAAATACGCGATCAGCGCCAGCAAATCGTCCTCGCTCGCCTGTCCCTGGAACGAAGGCATGACCGGTGCGTAGCCGGCGACGACTTGCTTGTCCGGCAACAGGATCGAATCTCGGATGTAGATGTCGTCGGCGAGCACGCTGCTGCCATCCGA
>DASXWZ010000178.1:0-2332 GCA_036503375.1 Rhodanobacteraceae bacterium
GGCGGGAAAGCGCGTCATGGATGACTGCTTGCCTCAGCTCAAGTCGAAGTGTTTTTGCTTACCGTCATTCCGGCGGAGTGCCGGAAGCCAGATCACGGAAGAACACCTGGGTTCCGGATGCCCCGAGGGGGCGGCATCCGGGATGACGGATGGATCAGACGCAAGTCTTGGATGTCATCGCGGCGCAAGTTGAGGTTTCAGTGACTGCTGTCTGGAACGACTCCAACTCATGAGCCTCGCCATCGCCCTCACCCGCGCGCAGGAAGGCGTCGCCGCGCCGCTGGTGACGGTGGAAGTGCATTTGTCCGGCGGCTTGCCGGGCACCTCGATCGTGGGCTTGCCCGAAGCCGCGGTACGCGAAGCTCGCGACCGCGTGCGGGTGGCGATCCAGAACACGCAATTCGAATATCCCGCGCGCCGCATCACCGTGAATCTGGCGCCGGCGGAATTGCCCAAGGATGGGGACCGCTTCGACCTCGCCATCGCGCTGGGCATTCTCGCCGCCGGCGGTCAGGTGCCGCGCGAAGCCTTGCACGACTGCGAGTTCCTCGGCGAGCTGGCCTTGTCGGGCGAACTGCGTCCGGTCACCGGCGTGCTGCCGGCCCTGCTGCGCGCGCGCGATGGCAAGCGCTGCGTGATCGTGCCGGTGGAGAACTCGGGCGAAGCGGCCCTGTTGAATGACGTCGAGGTCCGCGTTGCGCGCACGCTGGCCGAAGTGTGCGCGCACCTGCGCGGCGCGACGCCGCTGCCTTCACCCGACAGCAGCGCCGTCGCATCGCCGATCGCGCACGACGAGCCCGATCTCGCCGACGTGCGCGGCCAGTTGCAGGCGCGACGGGCGCTGGAGATCGCGGCGGTCGGCGCGCATCATCTCTTGATGGTCGGTCCCCCCGGTACCGGCAAATCCATGTTGGCGCAACGCCTGCCCGGAATCCTGCCGCCGCTGGACGAGGCCGAAGCGTTGCAGGCCTGCGCCGTGCGTTCGGTGTGCGGTTTCCCGATCGAGCCCGGCGACTGGAAACGCCGTCCGTTCCGCGCGCCGCACCACACCGCTTCGGGCGTGGCGCTGGTCGGAGGCGGTTCGCATCCGCGTCCCGGAGAAATCTCGCTGGCGCACAATGGCGTGCTGTTCCTGGACGAACTGCCCGAATTCGACCGGCACACGCTGGAAGTGCTGCGCGAGCCGCTGGAATCGGGTCGCATCGTGATCTCGCGCGCCGCCCGGCAGGCGGAGTTTCCCGCGAGGTTCCAGCTCGTGGCGGCAATGAATCCCTGCCCCTGCGGATATGCCGGCGATCCCAATGGCCGCTGCCGCTGCACGCCGGATGCCATTGCGCGATACCGTGGACGCATTTCCGGCCCGCTGCTGGATCGCATCGACCTTTGCGTGGATGTTCCCCGCTTGCCATTGTCCGACCTGGACGGCGCGTGGCACGCGCAGGACGAATGCTCGGCCGGCGTACGCGCACGCGTGATTGCAGCGCGTGAACGCGCGATCGCCCGCGCGGGCAAGCCCAATGCCGCGCTCACGACCCGCGAGATGGAGCGCGATTGCACGCTGGGCGAGAACGAGCGCGGTCTGCTGCAACGCGCGCTGGACAAACTCGGCTTGTCCGCGCGCGCCTATCATCGCGTGCTGCGCGTCGCTCGCAGCATCGCCGATCTCGCCGGCAGCGACCGGATCGGCCGCGAGCACCTGGCCGAGGCGCTGCAATATCGCCGTGCCGGGACGGGGACGGCGCGCGCCTGACCCGCCGCTTTCACCACTCGACGCGAATTGCTAGCCTAATGCCAGCAGTGCGCAGCGCCGTTCGCGGTGTGAGTGTGGCCACGGACGGAGCCCCGAACGCTGCCCGCGCGGCCTCACGATCCCGCGGGCAGCATCACACAAGGAGAGCACCCGTGCTGAAGTGGGCCATCATCTTTGCCATCATCGCGCTGATCGCGGGCGGACTGGGTTTCACCCGCATTTCCGGCGTCGCCGCCACGATCGCGAAGGTCCTGTTCGTGATCTTCCTGATCCTGTTCGTCCTCGCGATCCTCGCGCTGGTCGGGATCTTCCACATGGCGACGTAGTAGCTTGGCAAGCACCGCTCATCGCGAGTGGTGCTTCGTAGATTTGTCACGGCGAAACGGGTTTTCCGCCGGGCGCTTTGTGCGACAACGCCGCGGCGGCGGCTTCGATCACCGGATCGCGACCGTCGCGGATATCCGTCACTGTGGGCGCAACTTCGATCTGCGGTGCGATGCCGAGGCCAACGAACTCGCGCCCGTCCGGATAGGTGTCGCGTTTGACACAGATGCGCGCCGAGCCACCGCCGGGCAACTTGAA
>DASXWZ010000179.1:0-11417 GCA_036503375.1 Rhodanobacteraceae bacterium
GTTGGCTTCCGGGCGGGTTCGCGGTGGGCTTCGTGCACCATTTCAAGCCATGAAGTTTTCGCGTCGCATGATCCGCTGGACGGGTACGGCAGATCCCCGTATTGCCTTGCGCCAAGGGTCCTGTCCGAGGGATGCGGGTCCATGAGACGGTGCGCAGCGATCGGGCCGGGACCCTCCGCTTCCCGACGCGCGGAGCCCCTTGCGCGGCTTTCGCCGCTGGTCATCCGATTCGGCGCGATGGGCGATGTGATTCTTCTCACCCCGTTGCTGAAGCAGTTGCATCTCAGGTACGGGCGACCCTGCATCGTCATGGGTTCCGGCGCCTGGCTTTGCCCGCTTCTCGAAAACAATCCGGATGTCTCGGATGTCATCGTCATGCGCAGCCGCAAACGTCCCTATCTTCTCGATCGTACGCAGCAAGATGCCGTCATGAGATTGCGCTCGCTTCAGATCGGTCCCGTCTACGTCTGCGATGACCATGCGCGCGACAAGATCAAATGGCTCCTGAAGCTGGCAGGCATTTCGCCGGAGCGCGTCGTTTACGCCAACCTGGACTGCCGGCTCGGAGCCGACGAACACTGGATCGATCGCTGGCGCCGCTTCGGCGCGATGACACCCGATGCATTCGCGCGCGGCCAAGTGTTTCCCGCTCGCAATGACGCCGCGTGAAGGGCCTGGGGCCCCGCTCTTGTTCGTGAGCGAAGAGGACAGGGCGGACCTGGACGCGTGGCTGAAGCGACATGGATTGCAAGATGTTCCGCTGGCACTGCTGCACCCGGGCAACAGGCGCATCACCAAGCGAGGACGGGTGGGGCGCTGGCGCGATGACAAGTCATGGCCGCTGGAATGCTGGGCAGGCGTGGCATGCGCGTTGCTCGCCCGCGATCCGGACCTGCGTGTCGTGCTGTCCGGGACGCCAAAGGAGAAGCGCCTGCTGACGTCGATCGCCGGGGCTGTTCCTTCGACACGCGTCTTTTCGGCCAGCCACGACCTGCCGGTGCGGCGACTGCTGGCGCTGCTGGAGCGCGCCGTGGCGATGATCTCGGTGGACACCGGTCCTGCGCATGCGGCGGCGGCCTTGGGATGTCCGCTCATCGTGTTGTATGGGGCGGCCCGTCCGGCGCAGTGGCTTCCCCGTGGCCCGGAGGGCGGCACCGTGGTGGCCATTGGCGGCCCGCCCCGGCGACGACGCGTGTCGGAGATTTCGCTCGATGAAGTCCTGGAAGCATTGCGTTCGCTGCCATTCCGGAGTCCCTTCGACGGCCCTCCGCGAGGGCTCGATCCTTTCATCGGACATGCCCAGGGCTGATGGAACCGGACATGCGGCGGCGCTTTCAGCGCCCGACTACCAGGATGACGAACGTGCCCGGCAGCAACGGGGGCCGCCCGCGCGGATTGGCGGCGCTCGGTGCGGGACGCATCCCGAACTGCGCAGCCGCGAGATAGATGTCGCCGTCCGGCTCCAGTGCCATCGTGCGCGCGCTTTTTTGCGTCGGCACGGTCGAAACCACGCGATAGCGACCGGCATCGTCCTCGTGGATCACGGTCAAAGTGCCGCTCTCTCCATTGGAACTGAACACGAGCTGCCGCTGCGGATCAAAAGCGGCGGCATCGGGACCATCGCCGATCGGCACTTCCGCAACCGGCCTGCCGGTATTCGCGTCCACAACCGCCATGTTTTCGTTCTGGCAGACCGAGAACAGCCGACGATGCGCGGTATCGATCGCGAGACCCGAGGGCTCCTCGCAATTCGCGAGGGGCCAAATGGCGGCGATCTTCATGGTTGCCGGATCGATTTCGACCAACTCATGCTTGTCTTCGATGTTGTCGTAGACGTGCCCGTGGCCGTCGCTGACCGCAAATTCGGGCTTTCCGGGCAGCGCGATCTTGCCCAGCAGCTTCCCGGTCTTCGCATCGATGACGCTGGCATCGTTGCTGTGGCCGTTGAAAGTGAATACGCGCCGCGAGAAGGGATCGTAGAGGATCGAGTCCGGCCCTTCGCCGTTCACTGCGATCGTCTGCTCGACTTTCAATGTCGGGAGGTCGAACACGGTCACGCTGTTCGCGCGCCCGTTGCTGATGAAGCCGCGGTGCAGGTCCTCGGCAAGAGCGATGCCATGCACGCCGGAAAGGCCGTCGATTTCACCGACCTGCTTTCCGCTGCGCGTATCCAGCACGATCACGTGATCGGAACGGCTGACGTAGAGATGACCGGCATCCAGCGAGAGGTAATCCCAGCCGCGGTCGCCGCCGATCGACCAGCGCTGTTTCACGTGCCAGGAGCTTCCGGCTGTCGGCGAGGCGCTTCCGCCGAGAGAAAGCGCGCACAGCAGCCACGCAGTGAAATATCGTTTCATGATGGGTTCCCGGGAGGGGGTGATGAGCAAGCCGGCCAAACATGGGCGATTGCAAGCTATCCGGTCAAAATTTCGCGCGCCTTTCAATCCACGATGACGGGAGTTCGCCCGATGCGTACTTCGTTACTCCATCCGCGATCTCGCGTGTCATTCGCGTTCCGTTAACTCAAGCCCGACACGCGCGGGTTAGCATCGTTGCTCAACGAAGGAGAACGACATGGATATCACCCAACGCAGCAGGGCGGCCCTCGAGAACGGCGCGGATGCACTGAGCGACGCGGCGCATCAGATGAGGCGCAGGGCGAGGTACGGCGCGGCACGCATCGCCGACGGCGCCAGCGACATCGCCGACCAGACCTGGCGCGGCATCAGTTACGCGGGACGCGAAGTCGGGGGATTCGTCAAACGCCGCCCGGTCGAGACCGCGTTGCTCGGCGCAGCAGCGGGTTGCCTGATCGCAGGCCTGGTGTTCTGGTTCACGCGCCGCGAAGACTGAGGGGCACAGTTCACTCGCGCGGGGCGCGCAAGCGTTGTATCAGGATCGGGATCAGTGCGAGCAGCGCCAGCGCGACGATCGGTACCAGCACGCGCGGATGCAGGAACAGGTGCGGGCCCAGCGGCTCGCCGTGCGCGATTGAGCGCGCCAAGCCCGCGCCGATTGCGGTTTCGAATACCGCCATCACGCAGCCGCCGACGAAGGTGGCTGCAGCGAACAGCCATATCGGGCAACGCAGCCACGCCAGCGCCACGGTGACACCGCCGAACGGCAGCACCGGCACCAGCCGCAGGAACAATGTGTAGCTCACCGGGTGCTGCAGGTATCCGCGGCGCACGCGATCGGCCATTTTCGGCGGCGGCCGTTCGCCGCTGCCGAAAGCGTGCCGCGCCGCGAAATACAGCAACAGCGATCCCAGCGTCTCGCCGATTCCCGTCATCACCGTTGCGTATCCGATGCCGAACAGCATGCCGCCGGTGAGGATCACCAGCCACGATGCCGGCACGCCCGTCGCAATCACCAGCGCGACCAGGCCCACGTAAACACACCACGCCAGCAGGGGATGCGCGATGATCGCCTGATGCCACTGGTGTTGCTCCGCGACCAGTTGTTCGGGGCGGAAGCGGTCCAGCGCGCCGGTGGCCCACAAGGCTGCGCCGATCGCGACCAGCAGCAGCAGGGGCAGGGCGGCGCGCAGTCGACGCATGTCAATAGCGTATGCCGCCGCGGCGTGTGTATTCCGCCAGGACCTCGCGGGCTTCGTCGCGGCGCAGGTCGCGTTCGATACGGATTCCGCGCTGTTGCAACTGCGCGGTCCAGTCCGCCGGCATCGGACCTTCGTCGAACTCGGTCAGCGATTCCACGTCTTCGACGCGCGCGCCGATCAGCAGCGCATCGATGCCGGCCCAGACCAGCGCACCGAAACACTGGCAGCACGGCTGCGCGCTGGTCGCCAGGGTGTAACGTCCGCCATTGCCGTTGAGCCGGAACCGCTGCACGCTCCGTTGCGCCAGTCCCAGCGCCAGGATCTCCGCGTGCGCCAGCGAGCAGCGTTGCGCGATTACCTGGTTGACGCCGACCGAGATCAGTTTCCCCGCGGAATCGAAAACCGCTGCGCCGAAAGGCCCGCCGCCGCCGTTTTCCACGTTGCGACGCGCGAGGTCGATCGCGAAGGCGACGCGTGCGTCGTCGTCGATGAATACGCTTCCGGTGCGCGCGGTGTCCACCAGCCACGCTGGCAATGCGAGTTCGATCGTGGCCCCGGGTTCGCCGTGCATGGCGGCGAACCTTAGCATGGGCGGCGTAGCCGTCGCGCCGCGATACAATCACCGGCCCACGTCGGAGGCGAATGCATGCACGCGCGCGGCGAATTCGAAGTGAAGCTGGCCCCGTTGTCTCCCTACAACGCGGATGCGGACGCGCAACTCGGGCGCATGTCGATCGACAAGATCTTCCATGGCGACCTTGAAGCCACGAGCAAGGGCGAGATGCTGACCGCGGGTTCGCCGCAATCGGGTTCCGCCGGCTACGTGGCGGTCGAGCGCGTCACCGGAAGCCTCCAGGACCGTCGCGGCAGCTTCGCCCTGCAGCACAACGCGACCATGCACCGCGGCGGGTTTTCGCTCAACATCATTGTGGTACCGGGATCAGGCACCGGTGAGCTGGCGGGCCTGCGCGGCGCGATGAACATCATCATCGCCGATGGCAGGCATTCCTACGAATTCGAATACGAGTTGGAGTGAGCCGTGTGCGCGGCAATGCGCGTTCAATGGCTCCGCTCGATCCGCCGCATCAGTGCCACGCTTTGCGGTCCCGCCAGGCCGCCGAATTGCGCATCGATCCTTTCGAGCAGCTCGCGTGCGTCGTCGATTCTGTTCTGCTCGATCAATGTCCGGGCCTGGCGCAGTTGCGCCGATACGGCCTGCTGATTGCGCTGGCGACACGCGGCAAGCTTGTCCGGATCGGGTGCTTTGCGCTGCTCTAGTGCGGTCAACGCGCGAGCGAAATCGCCGCTTTCGGCCACATTGTGCGACGTTCGCGGCATGAACTGGATATCGGTGTCGAACACACACCATGCCTTCAGTGAATCGCGGCTGCGCGCGTCCTGCGCCAGATGGAACGCATCGTTCCCGCCGGTGAGGAATACCAGCCGGCTGTCCTGCTGGAAACGATGCATCAGCTCGACAGGTGGCAGCGGAACTTCAGCGGTTCCGATCGGATCGCTGCCTGCTTCCAGCAACGCGCCGCGGAACAGGTCCGGGTACGCGAGCGCCAGCCGCAACGCCACGCGCGAGCCCCCGGAAAATCCGCCGATGTATACGCGTGCGGGATCGACCCGGTAGCGCTGCATCACGTTCCAGGCCGCAAGCAGCGCCAGTGGTTCGCGGCGATTGAGCACGTCCGCGTCGTTGCCGGAATGTGCGGCGCTGACGAAGATCGTGCCATTGCGGAGCAACGCGGAAATCCATTGCTGCGGAACCCGGGCATCTTCCCAGGGCGGCACGAATACCAGCAAGGCGTAGCCTTGTGGTGGTGCCTCGGCAGGCACGTATAACGCGAACGTTTCCTGCGCGAGATCCACCGACTGTCCGCGCAAGGCCTGATGTGCCCGCTGCAATTGTTCTTGCATTCGCCGGGAAGCCAGCGGACTCAGCAGCCGGCGCACTCGTTCGGCATTGCCCGCCATTGGGGTGTAGGCCGGAAAGACCACGTCGCGTTGCAGGCTGGTCCCCGCACCGGCTGCCGCTGCCGAGACAGTGAACAGCAACAGGATTGCGGTGAAGATCAGCCTGCTTCTCGATGCACGATCCAGCGCGATGTGTTCACGCGACGGCGGGGATCTGAAAAGTTCCATCCACCACCTCGACGAAATTGCGTTCTTCCTTCAGGATGAAACGTTGCTTCTGCGCGAACTCGAAGTTTTCCCGTCCTTCGCGGTCTTGGCGCAGGCGCTTCTGGTACGTTTCATAAGCGGCCAGATTGTCGAACGCGATCAGGCCCCAGCCGACGTAGTTGGTGCCCTGCCACGGCAGGAAGTAGCCGATGAGCTGTCCGCCGCAACGCGGAATGACGCGCCCCCAGTTCCGCGCGTATCGCTCGAAAGCCTCGCGCTGAAAGGGGTCGATCTCATAGCGGATCACGCAGACGATCTTCATGTGCAGGCTCCGTGTACGGGTGAAAGACGCATCGTTCCGGTGCGATGCGGCTGGACCGGATGGCACGCCCAACGCGGCCGCCATGGTCAGTGCCGCGCCGCCGGCGAGGAAAGTCCTGCGGGTCAGCGGACGCGGCGACTGGCGCGTATCGGCGGGATCGTCGGGATGCATCGTGCGGCATCATCGCGCTTGAGCGGCAGGCACGATTCGTTTACGATCAAAGCATGGATGTCGAACGCTCCGACTTGCCGGTTTCGGAAATCGCCGCGGCGATCGCGGAGCCGGCGCGCACGCGCATGCTGTATGCGCTGCTGGATGGCCGCGCGCGCACCAGCACCGAACTCGCGATCGTGGCGGAGGTGAGCCCGTCCACCGCCAGCGTGCACCTGGCGAAACTGCGCGAGAGGCGGCTGGTGAAAATGCTCGCGCAGGGCAAGCACCGGTATTTCAGCCTGCACGACGCGCAGGTCGCCGCGGCGCTGGAAGGACTGAGCGTGCTCGCCGGCGCGCCACGCAGGCGTTTCGAACCCAATACGCCGCACCGGTTGCGCGCCGCGCGCACCTGCTACGACCACATGGCCGGTGCGCTGGCGGTGACGCTGCACGATCGCCTGCTGGCTCTGCGCTGGCTGCGGCGCGTGCGTGCGGAAGACGCCGATTACGAATTGACGGCGAGCGGCGGCGAGTCCCTGGCGAATCTCGGCATCGATGTGGACGCGGCACGCAATACGCGCCGCCGCTTCGCCTGCGCCTGCCTGGACTGGAGCGAACGCCGTCCGCACCTGGCCGGCGCGCTCGGCGCCGAGCTGTTGAACGTCACGCTGAAACGCAAATGGATCGTGCGTGACCTGGACAGCCGCGCTTTGAGCATCACGTCCGCGGGCAAGCGTGAACTCCGCTCGCGGTTCGGGATCGAGGCATAGTGGGCGAGCTCCTCGCGTCTTCCATGGACACGCCGTGTCGGCCGCATGTGGCTTCCAGAATCGGCGACGTGAAGTGCCACTATTCCGGCCCGTTTTCCGGCGTAGGTCCCGTTTTCGCGGCTTGGCTTGTGCTATGCATGGATTCCTTGGCGGCCATTGTCCGCGCGCGACCGGCAGGAGCAATGAGATGGCAGCAGGGGACACACTCCTGAACGACAATGAACGCGAATACTACGAGCTGTTGTTTGTCGCCAATCCATTGCCGATGTGGATCTTCGAACTCGCCAGTGGCCGGTTCCTCGCGGTGAATGCACAAGCTTGCCGGCAATACGGCTTCAGCGAGGCGGAATTCCTCGCGATGACGATTTCCGACATACGCCCGCCGCAGGAAAATGCGTACCTGGCGGAGGTGCGCTCTACCGGCCCTTCGGGCCATCGCGACTTCGGAACGTGGCGGCACCGGAAGAAGGATGGCACGTTCTTCGACGTGGAGATCACCTCCGACGATATCGTGTTCCGCGGCAAGCAGGCGCGGCTGGTGCTTGCACATGACGTCACCGATCGGATCCGCACGGAAGCCGCACTGCGGCTCAGTCACGAACGCTTCGATTACGTGACCCGCGCCACGGAGGACGCGGTGTGGGATCGCAATATCGCCGATAACACCATATGGTGGAACGGCGGGCTTCAGAGACTGTTCGGAATCCCGGCAGAACAAGTGGAGGGAACCATCGAGTGGGCGCGCGAGCGCATCCACCCGGATGATCGCGAGCAGGTGGCCCGCAGCATGAAGGAGGTCATCAACAGCGACGTGGTGCAGTGGGCCCGCGAGTACCGGTTCCGCCGGCATGACGGCACTTACGCATTCGTCTACGACCGCGGATTCGTGATCCGCGATGACAGCGGACATGCGATCCGCATCGTTGGCGCAATCACCGATCTGTCCGACCGCAAGCGGCGCGAGGACATCCTGCGCGAGCAGGCGACGCTGCTCGACCGGGCCCGGGACGCGATCCTTGTGCGCGGCCTCGATCATCGCATCCGCTACTGGAACAAGGCGGCCGAAATCATCTACGGCATACCCCGCGAGCAGGCGATCGGAAAGCGCGTGGAGGAAATCGTCATCTACGATGATCCGGCGGCATTCGAGGAGGCGGATGCCCAAGTCGTGGAAAAGGGCGAGTGGTCCGGGCGCTTTCGGCAGGTCGTGGCCGGCGGCAAGACCATCACGGTCGACGGCCATTGGACGCTGCTGCGCGATGAAGGCGGCAATCCCATCGGCGTGCTGAAGATACATACAGACGTCAGTGAACGCGTGGAGCTGGAGCAACGCCTGGTGCAGTCGCAGAAACTGGAAGCGATCGGGCAGCTCACCGGCGGCATCGCGCATGACTTCAACAATCTGCTGACCGTCATCGTCGGCAACGCAGATGCGCTGACGGAAGAACTTCCGGGTCGGCCGGAATTGCTTTCGCTGGTGGAAATGATCCGCACCGCCGGCGAACGCGGTGCAGAGCTGACCCGCCATCTTCTCGCCTTCGCCCGCAGGCAGGCGCTGGAACCCAGGACCATTCGTCCGAATGAACAGATAGACGGCATGCGCAATTTGCTGCGGCGTACCCTTGGGGAAAACATCGAGCTTTCGGTGACCCACGCAGCCGATGTCGCCATGGTGTCGGTGGATCCCGCGCAATTTGAATCGGCGCTGCTGAACTTGTGCATCAATGCGCGCGATGCAATGTCCGGCGGCGGCAAGTTGATGATCGAAAGCAGCAACGTGGCTCTGGATCAGCATTACACCGGGCAGCGCGTGGATGTCGTGCCGGGCACGTATGTGCAGATTTCGATATCTGATACGGGAACCGGGATGAGTGCCGCGGACGCGGCACGCGCGTTCGAACCGTTCTTCACCACCAAGCCGCGAGGCAAGGGCACCGGCCTGGGTCTCAGCATGGTATACGGATTCGTCAAGCAATCCGGCGGCCACGTGGCGATCTACTCCGAGCCCGGTCACGGCACGGTGGTAACGCTCTACCTGCCGCGGGCACAGGGTTCGGTCCAAACGGGAGCGGTCCCCGAACCGGAGAACATCGCGGGTCACGGCGAACGCATCCTGCTGGTGGAGGACGACGACCTGGTGCGATCGCACGCGCTGCGGCTGCTGGAGAGCCTCGGTTACCGCGTCACCACCGCATCCGATGGGCCGGAAGCGCTGGCGCTGCTGCGCAAGGGGATGGTCTGCGACCTGCTGTTTACCGATGTCATCATGCCGGGCGGCATGACCGGCCCTAAACTCGCCGAAGCCGCGCGCGCATTGCGTTCCGGCTTGCGCGTGCTGTACACCTCCGGCTATACGGAGAATGCAATCGTTCATCACGGTCGTGTGGATCCGGGGATCAATCTGCTGCACAAGCCATACCGCAAGCCTGACTTGGCCGCCAAGCTCCGCGCGGTCTTCAATGAAAGCCGGTCCGAAGATGGTGACGTCTGATGCAGCAGGAGGCGACACGACGGCTGCTCATCCTCGACGACGAGCCGACCGTGGCGCAAACGGTGGCATTCGCCGCCGAGCGCCATGGCTTCGCCGTTCGGATGTCGGGCTCGGCAGAGGATTTTTTTGACGATGTTGCCCGCTTCGCGCCCAGCCACGTCATCATCGACCTGCTGATGCCCGGCATGGATGGCGTGGAGGTATTGCGCAGCCTCGCGATGACGAGGTGTCATGCCAATATCATCATGATGAGCGGCATGGGAACGAAAGTGCTCGAATCGGCCCAGCGAGTGGGTCTCGAACGCGGACTGCGCATCAGCGGAATCCTTCCCAAGCCTTTCAAGCCGGCGGAGTTGCGCGCGCTGCTGGATGCGGATGTGCATCCGCCGGCATACGCGCAGGCCATCGCGGAAGCCGATCGCGAAGTCTCGCTGGATGAAATCGAGGTGGCGCTGCGCACGGGGCAATTCACGCCATATTTTCAGCCCAAGATCCATCTGGCCAGCGGCCGTGCGGCTGGCGTCGAAGCGCTGGCGCGCTGGCGACATCCGGTACTGGGCCTGCTGCCACCGGACAGGTTTCTGCCATTGATCGAGCAATCCGGCAACATGAACAGATTCACCGCGCGAATGATCGAAGCGGGTCTGGTCTGGTTCGCGGACGCTGCGCGCGACAGCGCGCTCGCGATCAACATCTCCGGCGGCAATCTCACCGACGTGACTTTTGCCGACAAGCTGAGCGAACAGTGTGCACTGCTGAAGGTGGATCCCGCCCGCGTCATTCTGGAGCTGACCGAGAACACCGCGACCGGGCGTACGGCCGAAACCTTCGACATTCTCACACGCGTACGGCTGAAGGGATTCCAGCTCAGCATCGACGACTTCGGTACCGGCTACTCCTCGCTGGTGCAATTGACGCAGTTGCCGTTTTCGGAAATCAAAATAGACAAATCCTTCGTCGATTGCATGCTTGCCTCGGAGGAGGCGCACAAGATCGTCGCCACCACCATCGGGTTGGGCAAGGCACTGCACCTCGTTACAGTGGCCGAAGGCGTGGAAAACGAGGCACAGGCGCGTGCGCTGGCGGAACTCGAATGCGACCAGGCCCAAGGTTATTTCTTCGCCAGGCCGATGGATGGAGATACCGCGCGCGCGTGGCTGCGCGAGCACGCCTAACGAGGGAGTTCCGAACGCGGCGCAGCCTGACCGCAGCGTGCCACCGCATCCGGGATCTCCGAAGCGTCCCTCGCCGCGATCACACGCGGATGCCCGGCTTCGATGCCGTGTTCCAGTTCGTGTTCCCAGGTGACCCGGTAAGGCACGTGCACGCCCCAGCCGCCGAGGTTCACCACAGGTTCGATATCCGAGCGCAGCGAATTGCCGACCATCACGAAGGCGTCCGCGGCGATCGCGAACTCGGTCAGCACCTTGGCGTAGCTGCGCTCGTTCTTCTCCGACACGATCTCGATGCGATGGAACAGATCGCCCAGTCCGCTGCCCGCGACCTTGCGTTCCTGATGATGCAAGTCGCCCTTGGTGATCAGCACCACGCGATGCCGCGCAGCTACGGTTTGCACTGCTTCACGTACGCCCGGCAGCAGTTCCACGGGATGCTCCAGCACCTCCTTGCCGAGCGCGACGATGCGGTGGATGTCGCGCGCCGAGATCGCACCGTCGGTCAGTTCGATCGCGGTCTCGACCATCGTCAACGTCATGCTCTTGGCGCCGTAGCCGAACAGCGCGAGATTGCTCCGTTCGGCGGCGAGCATGCGGCTGCGCACCTGCGCGTTGCCGAGGTCGACATATGCGCCCACGATGCGTTCGAATTCCGCGCCGGCGTGCTGGTAGTAGCCCTCGCTGTGCCAGAGCGTGTCGTCGCCGTCGAATCCGACCAGTTCGATCATCTTGGGGCTTTCCATTGAGAGCCGGGTGTACGGAAGTCTTGCGTTGAACCGTCCTTGGTGCGCAGCCGCTCGGCATCCTGCCTCACCCTCAG
>DASXWZ010000180.1:0-9244 GCA_036503375.1 Rhodanobacteraceae bacterium
CACTCGATTACGACTTCAGCAGTACCCAGCAATGAACGACCGGTTCGATGGGTGATGTCGCATCGCCGCTGCTCAAACTGCTCGCCAGCCTCCTGCTGGCGGGCGCGGTCGCGCTCGCCTGGTGGTGGCTGCCGCCGCAGTCGGCGGCAATCCTCAGCGCGCCGCTGCTGATCGCGGCCGCGATCGTGTGGTTGCAGCGCGCATCGGCACCCGTGCCGCAGCCGGTGCACATCGAACCGCATGTTCCCCACGAAGGGCTCTCCAGTCGCGCTCGCGTGAACGCGCTGGAGTCCGAACTCACCTCATTGCGTGGCGTCCAGCGCGAATTGCTGGCGGCTAAGCAGGCGGCCGAATCGGCGATGCTGGCGAAGAGCGAATTCCTGGCGACGATGAGCCACGAAATCCGCACGCCGCTGAACGGCATCCTGCCGCTGCTGGACATCGTGCTGGGGATGCCGCTGGAACCGACGCAGCGCGACTATCTCGCCACCGCGCACAAGTCCGCGCAGGAACTGTTGCGCATCGTCGACGACATCCTGGATTACTCCAAGGTCGAGGCCGGCAAGCTCGATCTGGAGAAGGTCGCTTTCAACCTGCGCGAGCTGATGGACAACGTCTTCCGCCTGATGGAGAAGCCTGCCGAGGCGAAGGGACTGACGCTGCGCGTGGTGGTCGACGATGACGTGCGTGCCGGCGTGCGCGGCGATTCAGTGCGCGTGCGGCAGATCCTGACCAACCTCGTCGGCAACGCGATCAAGTTCACCGAACGCGGCGGCGTATCGGTGCGCGTGAGCCGCCGCGGCGACAGCACGACGCACCACGAATTGCTGTTCGCGGTGCGCGACACCGGCATAGGCCTCGCACCCGAACAGGCCGGGAAGTTGTTCCAGCCGTTCACGCAAGCGGACGCCTCGGTCACGCGCCGCTACGGCGGCACCGGTCTGGGACTCACCATCTGCAAGAAGCTGGTCGAACTGATGGGCGGCAAGATCGGCGTGCGTTCGGAAGCCGGGCGCGGTTCGGTGTTCTGGTTTTCCATTCCGTTCGAGAAACTGCCGGGCGACATCGCCGGCGCGCGGCGCGACCTCACCGGTCTGCGCACCCTGCTCGCCTGCGGCGACGCGTACGCGCAACGCGTAACGCCGATGCTGGCGGGCGTCGGCCTGGAAACCACGCACGTGGCCAGCACCGCCGCGGCGCTGACGCGGCTGCGGCAGGTCGCGCCACTGGGCCGTGCGTTTTCCTATGAATTGCTTGTGGTGGACGCCAGCACGCTGGACGGCGACGCCACCGCGCTGCTGCGCAACGTGCTGCGCGACCCGAAACTGGCGAGCCTGCGCGTTCTGGCGCTGGGCGGCGTGGCGGAAACCGATCCGCGCATCACCGGCATCGGGCGCGACGCCGACGATCCCAGCTTGCGCGCGGCCTTGCAGATGTTGTTCGGCATGCCCGATCGCGGCCGTCCGCAGCCATTGCTGGGCGTCCGCACCCCGGAGGCGGCCAACGCGGCGGAACGGCAACTTCGCGGACACGTCTTGCTGGTTGAGGATCATCCGGTCAACCAGCAGGTCGCGCGGCGCCTGCTGGAACGTCTGGGCCTGAAGGTGGACACCGCCGGCCACGGCGCCGAGGCGCTGGAACGGATCAAGCAGCACCGTTACGAGCTGGTGCTGATGGATTGCCAGATGCCGGTGCTGGACGGTTACAGTGCCACGCGTCGGCTGCGCGAACAGGAGCAGCGCGACACGACGCCGCGACTGCCGGTCATCGCGATGACGGCGCACGCGATGGCGGGCGATCGCGAGCGCTGCCTCGAAGCCGGCATGGACGATTACTTGACCAAGCCGCTGGATCGCGTGCTGCTGGCCGAAACCCTGGCGCGCTGGCTGGGTGCCGGCGGCGCGCCTGCAACGCCCGAGATACAAACCGCCACCGTCGCCTTGCATGCGGGAGCCGGATCGGCGGTGGCAACCGCGCCGCCGCGTGCCGCGACGTCGACGCATTCCATGGCGGCCGCGATCGGCACCACGGCGATGCTGGATGAAACGACGCTCGCCGACCTGGAAGAAATCATGGGTGACGAAGTGCGCGGCCTGGTGCAGGCGTATCTGCACGATGGCGACGCGCGCCTGCTGGCGCTGCGGGTGGCGGCCGATCGCAAGGATGCGGCGGAAGTCGGCAAGCTGGCGCATTCGCTGAAATCCGCCAGCGCCAACGTGGGCGCGAAAATCCTGTCGACCGAAGCGAAGGCCGTCGAGCAGGACGCGCGCAACGGCACGCTCGCCGATCCTGACGCACGCGTGGCGACGCTGGAAAAGCTCTACGCGCAGACCGCCGCGGCGCTGCGGCAGAAGTTCGAGCTGCGAGGCTGAGCAAGGATCATCCGCGCGCGCGCGCGGAGGGGTCGCGCGGCGGCGAAAAACCCAGCGTGACACAGCAGGCGGTTTCGACCAGCGGTGCGAAGTGGCGCAGTGCGCGCTCGTACACGTCGCGCTTGAACGCCACCACGTGTTCGGCCGGATACCAGAAGTCCACCCAGCGCCAGAGGTCGAATTCCGGCGTTTCGTGCGCATCCAGCTTCAAAGCGCTGTCGTCGTCCAGCAGTCGCAGCAGGAACCAGACCTGTTTCTGCCCTACGCACACCGGCCGTTCGTCGCGACGCTGGTAGCGGTTCGGCAGGCGATAGCGCAACCAGCCGTGCGTGCTGCCAAGGATCTCGACCTGTTCGCGCCTGAGACCGGTTTCCTCATACAGCTCGCGGTACATGGCCTCGTCGGGCGTCTCGTCCGTATGCATGCCGCCCTGCGGAAACTGCCAGCCGTCACGCCGCACGCGCCGCGCCCAGAACACCTGGCCCTGCGCGTTCAGCAGCACGATCCCGACATTGGGGCGGTAGCCATCGAAGTCGATCATGAGAGGATTCAATCACGGCGCGGGAACGACGGGCAAGGGCGGCCGGGTGCGCCTCGCCAACCTTGACACCCCTCCGCTGCAGGTTAGACTTCCCGGCTCCCTACGGCGTCCACTTGGCTAGGTAGCTCAGCCGGTCAGAGCGCGGCACTCATAATGCTGAGGTCGGCGGTTCGATTCCGCCCCTAGCCACCACCGAGGCCCACGCGGGTTCATCGCGAAAGGCAAGATCGAAACCGCGACGTCCTGTCGCGTACTTTTCACGGAAAGCTTGCCGCGATCTTCGCTCTCGCGACAAGTGACGCGTGCGCCATGAGTGAGCGCCAATAGAAAATTTACGCACCGCTGACACGCCGTTCCGCACAACGGCGTAGTCTGACGCGTTCGCGATTCAAAGTACCAGGCGGTTGGAAAGTCCATGAATGTCTGCACAGGGAATGTGCTACTGGTCGACGACAACGATGTCTTCAGTTCGGCCGTGGTGGAGATCGCGCGGCAGGCGCACTGCAAGATCACCGCGACCGACAAGCTGGAGTCCGCGCGCAGATTGCTCGCAGAAAGGTCTTACGATCTGTTGCTGATCGACCTCACGTTGCCCGATGGCAACGGCCTTGACCTGGTGCAGGAAATCGATCTCGCCTCGCAGGGTCGCGTCACGATCGTCACCGGCAATCCCAGCATCGAAACCGCGGTGCGCGCGGTGAAATCGCCGGCATTCGAATATCTGATCAAACCCGTATCATCCGAGGCGTTGGCACTGCTGATGGACGATGCGCAACGGCGGGCGCGTGCCCATGATCCCGGCGTGGTGCACCAGTTCGGCGGCATGCTCGGCCGCACCGCGTGCATGCAGGCGCTGTTCGAGAAGATTCGCCGCGTCGCCACGCTGGACGTCTGCGTGCTGGTGCATGGCGAAAGCGGCACCGGCAAGGAGCTGGTGGCGCGCGCGTTGCACGAACTGTCCGGCCGCGCCGGGAGGTTCGTCGCGGTGAATTGCGGCGCGATCGCGCCGGAGTTGCTCAGCAGCCAGTTGTTCGGGCACGAGCGCGGCTCCTTCACCGGCGCGATGCAATCGCACGCCGGCTACTTCGAGCAGGCGCAGGGCGGCACTCTGTTCCTGGACGAGATCACCGAGATGCCGCCTTCCCTGCAGGTTTACTTGCTGCGCGTGCTCGAGACGCGCAGCCTCACGCGCGTGGGTGGATCGCGTGAGGTTCCTGTGGATGTGCGCCTGATCGCCGCGTCGAATCGCGACCCGCAGCGCGCGGTCGCCAGCGGCAACCTGCGATCTGACCTCTATTTCCGGTTGATGGAATTCCCGCTCGCGGTGCCCAGCTTGCGTGAGCGACGCGAGGACATCCCGCTGCTGGTGCGGCATTTTCTCGATCGGCTCAACGAGCGTTATGCGACGAACAAGGATTTCAGTACCGAGGCGCTGCGCGCGCTGGGCGAGCACGCTTGGCCGGGCAACGTGCGCGAGCTGCGCCACGCGGTGCAACGGCATTACATCATGGCCGGCGAGAGCGGCCGGATCGAGATGCAGCGCGAGCCGGAACCATCGCTGCATCCGGCATCCGGGAGCGACGGCGCAGTGCGCTTCACGGTCGGCATGACCTTCGACGACATCGAGCGCGAGATGCTGCTGAAAACCCTGGCGCACTTCAACAACAACAAGCGCCAGGCCGCACGCGTGCTGGGGATCACCGCCAAGACGATCTACAACCGGCTGTTGCGCTACCGGTCACAGGAACTGATCGACGACGATCTGCTGGATGATTGCCGGGAGGAGCCCGCGGACTGAATCGCGCCGGCGACCCGGCGGCAATCAGAATCGCTCCAGCCACTCGACGACCACGCCCAGCTCGCGCGCCAGTGTCTGTATCCGGCCGCGTGCGTCCTCTGCGGCGCGGGCATTCAGCGCGTGCATTTCGATGTCATGGAAATCCGCGTGCGCGGTGTCGTCGGACAGACCGGCGGAACTGGAATCCTCGTCCATGTGCGACCCGACGTCCGCCACTTCCTCGACGCGATCGATGTCGTCCAAACCGCGCGCCAGCGCGACCAGGGTGCCGACCCGATCGGGTTCGCCGTCCACGCGAAAGCGCAATATCCGCATGCTTCTTTCCTTGCAGAATCCTCACACTCATTCCTGCACGATCGGCGTGGCCTCGCCGTGAATGGTTTGCAAGGAAAGCGAATGTATGGGCAAGGATGTCATGAACGGCTTCAGCCGCGGGCTGACGGGGTTGCGCGCGCACGCGCGCTCGGAATCGCGGATGCGCGGCGAGCGGCAGCCACTGCGCGTCGCGCAGGTTGCGCCCTTGGCCGAATCGGTGCCGCCGAAGCAATACGGCGGCACCGAACGCGTGGTGGCCTATCTCTCCCAGGCGCTCCTGGAAGCCGGGCATGAGGTGACGCTGTTCGCCTCGGGCGATTCGGAAGTTTCCGTGCCGCGCATTGCATGCTGCCCGCACGCGTTGCGCGGACGGGGCGAGGCGTGCGATCCGCAAGTCTGGAGCGCGCTGCAATTCCAGGCGGTGCTTGACCGCGCAGGCGAATTCGACATCGTGCACTTCCACAGCGGCTACCTGCATTTCGCGATGCGCGACGCGCTGCCGCCAAGCGTGACCACGCTGCACGGCCGGCTGGACTTCGATCCGCCGCAATTCTATTCGCGCTATCCACGCGCGCCTCTGGTTTCCATTTCCGAGGCGCAGCGCGCGCCCTGCCCTCAGGCCAACTGGGTGCGCACCATCCATCACGGTCTGCCGCGCGACCTGCTTCGAGCCGGAGCTGGCGACGGCGGATATCTCGTCTTCATCGGACGCATTTCGCCCGAGAAACGTGTCGACCGCGCGATCGAGATCGCGTGCCGCGCGCGGATGCCGCTGAAGATCGCCGCCAAGATCGATCCGGCGGACGTGGCCTATGTCGAACACGCGGTGCAGCCGCTGCTCGACCAGCCGGGCGTGGAATTCCTGGGCGAGATCGACGAGCGGGGCAAGCAGGAGCTTCTGGCCCACGCGGCGGCCCTGCTGTTCCCGATCAACTGGCCCGAACCGTTCGGGCTGGTGATGATCGAGGCGCTGGCCTGCGGCACGCCGGTGATCGCGTGGCGGCACGGCTCCACGCCGGAGATCATCGAACACGGCCGCACCGGCTTTGTCATCGACGGCATCGAGGACGCGGTCCAAGCCGTGCAAAGGATCCCGATGATCGATCGCGCGGAATGCCGGCGCGCGTTCGAGCGGCGCTTCACCGCCGAGCGCATGGCGCGCGAGTATTCGGAAGCTTATCGGGCTATTCTGCGCGAGCAACGACCGCCGCGCACCGGAGCGGGCAGGACGAGCGAGGCATGGCAGAGCGTGCTCTGACGGATCCGGCCGGCGCGCGCGATACCGATCTGTACCAGATCGCCGCGCATTCGGCGTATGCGGACGAATCGTCCTACGTCCTCAACCACGCCGATACTTTCGCCGTGCTGGACCGCTGGGGCGACGCCCGCGCGGACGGCCGGCACCCTTATGGTTTCTATCATCGCGACACACGCTACCTCTCGCGCCTGCAGGCGCACCTCAACGGCGTGCGGCCGGTGCTTCTGACTTCCTCGGTCTCCGACGACAATCTGATGCTGATCGTCGACCTCACCAACGCCGAGGATGACGAGCTGCCCAAGGAAGCGCTGCACCTGCGCAAGCGGGCGGCGATCCACGCCGGCCGCTGCGAAATCGCGTACGAGATCGCCAACTACGACGTCGAGGCGCACGAAGTGGAACTCTCGATCGGCGTCGACGCGGACTTCCGCGACATCTTCGAAGTGCGCGGCATGCACCGCGACACCGAAGCGCCGTCACGCGACCGCGAAGGCGATGCCGACGGGCTGCGCTTCGACTACACCGGGCTGGACGGCGTGCACCGCACGACCGCTTTGGCGTGGTCGTCCGCACCGGAAGAACGCGGCGCGCGTTCGGCGCGCTTCCGCTGGAAATTGCAACCCAATGCATCGGCAACGGTCACCGCCACCCTGCTGTTCGTCGAACGCGGCTTCGACGGCGCCAGCGATGTGCGGCGCGAGCGCGCGGCGGCCGATCGCATCGCGCATTGGCAAGGCCTGCTGCCGGAGATCGAAACCGGCTGCCGCCCGCTCGAACTGTGGCTGCGCCGCAGCGCGGCCGATCTTTCATCGCTCATCGCGGAAACACCGCAAGGCCCGTACCCGCACGCGGGCGTGCCCTGGTTCAACACCGCCTTCGGTCGCGATGGCCTCATCACCGCATTGCAACTGCTGTGGGCGATGCCGGAGCTCGCCGCGGGCGTTTTGCGCTTTCTGGCATCGATGCAGGCGCATGAAGACGATCCCGTACACGATGCCGAACCGGGCAAGATCGTGCACGAAACGCGTGCGTGCGAAATGGCGAATCTGGGCGAAGTGCCGTTCGGGCGCTACTACGGCTCGGTGGATTCCACGCCGCTGTTCATCGTGCTGGCCGGCGAATACCTGCGCGTCACCCATGATCTCGACCTGATCCGCGAACTGCGCCCTGCGCTCGAATCGGCGCTGGAATGGATCGAGGAGCACGGCGATTCCAACGGGGACGGCTTCGTCGACTACGCCTGCCATACCCGGCAGGGCCTCAGCAACCAGGGCTGGAAGGATTCCATGGATTCCATCTCGCACGCGGACGGTGCGTTGGCGAAATCCCCGATCGCGCTGTGCGAAGTGCAAGGCTATGTGCATGCGGCGTGGAGGGAAGCCGCGCACATGCTGCGCGTGCTGGGCGATCGCGATGCGGCGGCACGCTACCTCGACAAGGCGCGAAGCTTGAAGAAGCGCTTCAACGAAGCGTTCTGGATCGACGCACTTGGCAGCTACGCGCTGGCGATCGACGGTTCCAGCCGTCCCTGCGAGGTGCTGGCATCCAACGCCGGGCAATGCCTGTGGACGCGCATCGCCGATCGCGACAAGGCGGCGCGGCTGGCGCGCGTGCTGCTCGACCGGCGCATGTTCTCCGGCTGGGGCTTGCGCACGCTTGCGACAGGCGAGGTGCGGTACAACCCCTTGTCGTATCACAACGGCTCGGTGTGGCCGCACGACAACTCGCTGATCGCCTGGGGCCTGGCGCGTTACGGACGCACCGACGCGGCGGTGCGATTGTTTTCGTCGACCTGCGATGCGGCAACATCGCTGTCGCTGCACCGCCTTCCCGAATTGTTCTGCGGTTTCGAAAGACACGGCAGCCTCGGTCCCGTGCCGTACCCGGTGGCGTGTTCGCCACAGGCGTGGGCTGTCGGCAGCGTGTACCTGCTGCTCGCTTCCGTGCTCGGCCTGGAAATCGACGCGCGCCGGCGACGACTGGTATTTCGTTCGTCCCGATTGCCGCCGGGCGTGGATCGCCTGCGCATCAGCCGCTGGCGTCTCGGCGGCGACGAATGCGACCTGGAGTTCCACCGCCACGGCGCGGACCTCGCCCTGCACGTGACCGCCAAACCGTCGGGCTGGACGGTGTTGACGATCAAGTGAAGCTCACGGATGCGCGCGTGAACAAGCCGTGTATTCGGCGCGCGTGACGCGTCCATCGCGGTCCGCATCGCATTGCGCGAAATGCGAAGCCAGCCACGAATCCGTTGCGGCATTCCCGCGGGTGAGATAGCCCTGATGCGACCTATCGAGGCTGTCGAAAGGCGTTGCCGCCGCGTCGTTCAAGCGGTTGTCCGGAGTGGCGGCGCTGGCGCCACTCACTGGATTGGCCGGGTGGCCCATCGGCGGGGCGGGTGGGGTCTGGTTTTGGTAGGGCGCGTTTTGATCCGGCGCGTTCTGCGGGGCACTCATATTGCCCTGTGGCGTGTCCTGCGTTCCGCCCGGCGGCGTCTGCTGCGCATGCGCGACGCAGATCGCCAGCGCCAGCGAAGCGGCGGCAGCAATTTTGCCGTTTGTCCTGTTCATGTTCTCGTCCTTGGTCGCGCGCGCACTGCGTGCTTTCCCGCGTCGAGCAACCCGCGTGCCATTCCGTGGACGGCTCCGTGCAGGAGACCGGCGAAATACGGCGTGAGCTTATTTCACGCCGGTGGGAACGGAATTCACGGTGCGTGCGCGCCATGCCGCGTAAAAGCAACGCCATGCATGCGCCGGCGGTGTGCCGTGCGTACCACGACGTGGCATACACATTGCAATTCACGCGATCCGCAAAGGAGGAAGCACCATGGCCAAGGACAGCAATGCGATCGAGCTGTTGAAGCACGATCATCGTGAAGTGGAGTCGATGTTCAAGCAGCTCGATGCCGAAGACGAAAGCCGCAGCAGGATCGAGATCGCCCAGCACATTTGTCTGAGCCT
>DASXWZ010000181.1:0-5846 GCA_036503375.1 Rhodanobacteraceae bacterium
CGCGAGCAGGCGCTGAAGTTCGACGTCGCCGGTTACGCGAAGAATCTCGATGACGGCAGCGTGGAAGTCGTCGCCTCGGGTTCGAACGAATCGCTGGATGAACTGCACAAGTGGCTGCAGCAAGGACCATCTTCGGCGCGCGTGGAAAGCGTGGCGCGCGAAGCGTTGCCGGACCGGAACATCAAAGGCTTTTCAACTGCATGAGCGTGTGATGAAAGATCATAAATACCACGTGACCATCCGCTGGACCGGCAACACCGGCACCGGCACAGAAAGCTATCGCGGCTACAAACGCGATCACGCGATCGAAGCCGCCGGCAAGCCTCCGATTCCCGGATCGTCCGATCCCAAGTTCCGTGGCGACGACGCGCGCTGGAATCCCGAGGAATTGCTGGTGGCCTCGCTTTCCACCTGTCACCAGCTTTGGTACCTGCACCTGTGCGCGGAAGTGGGCGTGGTAGCGACCGCGTACGAGGATCGAGCCGAAGGAGCGATGTCGGAGAATGCCAATGGCAGCGGAGAGTTCACGCGCGTCGTGCTGCATCCGCGCGTCACCGTGCGCGCCGGCAGCGATCCGCAGCTCGCACGCGAACTGCACCATCGCGCGCACGCGCTGTGTTTCATCGCTCGATCCGTGAATTTTCCGGTGGAGTGCGAGCCGGTGATCGAAACGGAAGCGGACGGTATTCCGTCCGCTTCCTGAAGGCCCATCACTGCGCCGGGTCGAGTCGTCCGTACACGCCGTGTGATTCGTCGTCCGGGCCGGCGGTGAAGTACAGCGAATTCACCGACTGGCCGGAATAGCCGTTGCCGAACGCGAGGCCCCACAGGCCCTCGATCTGGATCGCGTTGTCGCTTGCATCGTGCAGCGACCCCAGCAGCATGCCGGAGGCATTGTCGTAGACGTTGATGTGGCCGTCGCCGAAGTTTCCCACCAACAATCGGCCGGATGCGCGGCCGAAGCCGGCAGGCGCCACGGCGATCCCCCACGGCGCATTCAACGCTCCGCGAGAGATGAGTCGCCGCAACAGCATGCCGCTGGGATCGTAGATGTCGACGTAACCGAAGCCCGCTCCGGGCACGTCGTCCTCACGATCCGCATCCTGCTTGGCGTAGGTCACATACAGGTCGCCATTGATGTTCTGGATTCCGAACGGTCCATAGCCTCTCGGGATTTGCGCGTCCCGGAACGCACCGGGCGCCAGCATCACCGGATGGAAGTTCGAGTCGAACACGTCGATGCGATTGTTGTGGAAATCGGTCGCATAGAGCCGTCCGCCGCTTCCGTCGCCGCTCAACGCGATGCCCTTGTAGATCGCATCGCGCGCGGAGTTGTCCACGGCCTTGATCGCGTGCGTGGAATCCACGTTCGGCGACCAGCCGGAGATCACGCCGTCCTCGCTGTCAAACAGGAACAGCGCGGGGCCGGTCAGCGTACCCTTGCTCACGGTGAAGCCCGGCGAGCCGTTGTAGACGGTGCCCGTCACCGCGCCGCCGCTGTTCGACGTGGGGGTGGGAATGTCCACTACCAGCGGCACGATGTTGCCCGCGCCGTCGTACAACGTGGACACGCCGGTGCCGTTGTCGGCGACCCACACCGGGCCGAACGGATTGAAGGCGATGCCCCAGGCGTTGACGAGATTGGGGTCGATGTGATCGGCCGGATCGTCGCCGTCCGAAACGAGATTGTGCTGCTGGTACTTGAACGCCGACATCGTGGTGTCGGCCGGGGCAGAAAACGCGGATGTCGAGCACAACAGCGCGAGCGCCAGCGGCGCGCCGCGGCGGGCGAGCGAGAGCGATTTCATGGTCAGGGTCCTTTTGACGCGTCGAAGCAGCCGCGGGATGCGGCTGTGCCCGTGAGTGCCTCGCCGGGTGCGCGCGGTTTATTCAGGAAGCGGGCGGCTGGAAGGCGCCGCGTGAAGAATTCGTCATTTCGGCGCCGCGCGTCGGATCAGAACCTACGGGGGCAGTTGGGCGCGCGGAAAGTGGGAACGCGTTCCGGACCTGATCGGATCTCTGCAGGCCGCGCGGCGGGAGAAGGGTTACTTCTCCGCCAGCCTCGGCAACAGTCCGACGAGATTGCACGGCCGCGTGCGCGCGTCCAGTTGCGCGCGCAGCAGTTTTTCCCACGCGGTGCGGCAGGCAGAAGTCGAACCGGGTAAACAGAATACGAAGGTGCTGTTCGACAATCCCGCAAAGGCGCGCGATTGCAGCGACGACGTACCGATCTCCTCGAAGCTGATCGCGCGGAACAACTCGCCGAATCCCGGCATCTCCTTGTCCAGCAGCGGCGCGATCGCTTCGGGCGTGGAATCGCGTCCGGTAAAACCGGTGCCGCCGGTCACCAGCACGCCGTGCACGTTTTCATCCGCGATCCACGCCGCCACGATCGCACGGATCGCATAGCGGTCGTCGTGCACGATCTGCCGCTCGTGCAAACGATGTCCGGCTTCGGTCAACGCAGCGACCAGATAATCGCCCGACGTGTCGTTCTCCGCCGTGCGCGTGTCGGAGACCGTCAGGACGCAGAGGTCCAACGGGACGAATTGTTCCTTCGAACTCACGAACGTACCGCTCCATGAGGATGCAGGGTCGTACCATCGATGTCCTCTGGTGCAACTCCCTCGCGTTTCTTGCGCCACATCGCGTGCAGCAGCGCGGCGAAGTCGCGCGCGTAGCCTGGCATGTCGAACAGGTTGGTTTCGCGCTTGCGCCGTTGCAGGCGAATGCGCAGCGCCGAGAGCGAACCGGGATCGCGCGCCAGGCTCACGGCGATTTGAATGAATTCGCCGTCGTCGCGCGCGTTCATCGTTTCCATTTTCAGGTGATGGTTGAGGCTGCCGGCCACCCGCGATGAGAACGTGTCGCCGGGGCAGGTGAGCACGGGGCAGCCGGCCCACAGCGCGTCGGACGCGGTGGTGTGCGCGTTGTAGGGATGCGTGTCGAGGAACAGGTCGGCCAGCGCGTGGCGCGCGAGGTGCTGCGCATGCGGCAGCTTGGGCGAGAACACCAGCCGGCGCGGGTCGACGCCGTAGGCTTGCGCTGCCGTGCGCAGGCGCTCGTCGGCGTCGCGCCCCGCAGCCAGCAACCAGAGCACGCTGCCTGACACTTCCCGCAGGACCGCGCAGATGCGCGCGAAGCTCGGGGCATTCAATTTCCAGGAGTTGTTGAAGCTGGCGAACACCACGCCGTCTTCCGGCAGATGAAACGCGCGCCGGGGCGGCGAGTCGGGAATTTCGCGCGTGGCGTCGCTGGACTGGTAGCAGCGCGGCAGGTACGCGACGCTTTCGGAAAAATGCGGACGCAAGCCTTCCGGCAAGACGAAGCGGTCGGCGATGATGTAGTCGTAGAATCCGGCACCCGATGTCCCGGGATAACCCAGCCAGTTGACCTGGATCGGCGCGGGACGCAGTGCGAATGCGCCCGGCACGCCGCCGCCGCACCAGACGTCCATGTCGACCAGGATGTCGATGCCGGCGTCGCGCGTGCGCTGCGCGACCATCGCGGGCGTCAGCGTGGAAACATCGTGTAACCCGTGCGCTGCTGCGCGCAGGCGCCGCCGGATCGGCGAGCCGTCATCCGGACTCGTGGCGAAGAGCTGCAATTCCAGATCGAGTTTCGCCAGCTCCTCGAAAACCTGCGCGACCAGCAGCGCGGTCGGATGCGCGTGGAACCCCGCGGAGACGAAGCCGACGCGCAACGGCGCATCGGCGGGTTTGGCATTCGCATGCAGCAGGCGCGCGTTGCCGAGGCGTGCAGTCACGCGTTGCGCCTGCGCGCGCGCGCAGGCGAGCTGTTCGTCGGCTGTCGAGTTCTCCGCCAATAGCGAGAACGGCGCGACATCGGGATCGCCCCGCAACGCCAGTTCGCGCAATTTCGCGCCGAACGCGTCGCTGTCGCGCCAGTCATAGATGCGGCGCTGCACGAAGGCGAGCTGCGAAAGCGCCGGCGCGAGGTTCGGGTCGAGTTTCAACGCGCGGCGGTATTCCCTGACAGCCGATTCGAAGCGATCCAGTTCCTCGTCCACCAGTCCGCAGTGGTGCGGAAACAGGGCGTCGGTCGGCGCCAGCAGCGCGCCGCGTTCGTACGCCTGGCGTGCACGGTCGAATTGCCGCTGCGCCTTGTAGATGTGGCCCAGCAGCAACCACGCCTGCGGCGCGGGCACGCGCGCCAGCACGGTGCGCACCAGGCGCTCGGCTTCGGCCATTTCGCCGAGCGCCATTTCGGTGGCGGCGAGGTTCAGCAGCAGTCGCGGATCGTCGGGCGCATCGTTCAAGGCCGCGCGATAGACATTGCGCGCGCGCTGGTGGTCGCCGCAGGCCACGCATGCATTGGCCAACGCATTCCACAGCGGTCCGTTCGCGGGCATGACCGCCAGCGCGCGTTCGGCCGCGTGCAAGGCCGCGTGCGGATCGTTCTGGGCCAGCAGCGCGGCGGAAAGATTGCAGTAGGGTGCGAATTCCTGCGGCGCCAGTTCGATCGCGCGCTCGAAATTCGTGCGCGCCTCGTCGGTGCGACCCAGCATCAGCAGCGCCACGCCGTGCAGGCGCGTCAGCTCGGCATCGTCCTTCTGCGTCTGCAGCGCCTGTCGTGCACGCGCTTCCGCGCCCGCCGCATCGCCGCGTTCGATCAGCGCCACGACGTCCTCGATGTCGCTGAAGGCCACGCTCATGCGTGCGCACCCGCGAGTTCGGCCAGCGCCTGCGCGTGCGCCTCGCGCTGCAACGCGGAGACCAGTTCGTCCAGATCGCCCTCCAGGATTTGCGGCAACTGGTGCACGGTCAGGTTGATCCGATGGTCGGTGACGCGACCCTGCGGGAAATTGTAGGTGCGAATGCGCTGGCTGCGATCGCCCGAACCGACCTGCAACTTGCGCGAGGCGGCCTGTTCGGCGGCCTGTTTCGCCTGGCGCTCGTCGCGCAGCCGCGCCTTCAGCAGCGACATGGCACGCGCGCGGTTCTTGTGCTGGCTGCGCTCCTCCTGGCATTCCACCACGATGCCGCTGGGCAGATGCGTGATCCGAATCGCCGAATCGGTCTTGTTGACGTGCTGGCCGCCGGCGCCGGACGCCCGGTAGGTATCGATCTTCAGCTCGGCGGGATTGATTTCCACGTCCTCGATCTCGTCCAGCTCCGGCAGGATCGCCACCGTCGCGGCCGAGGTGTGGATGCGCCCGCCGCTTTCGGTGACCGGTACGCGCTGCACCCTGTGCGTGCCCGATTCGTATTTCAGTTTCGAGAAGGCGCCGCGGCCCTCCACGCGCGCCACGGCTTCCTTGTAGCCACCGTGTTCGCCGTCATTTGCGGACAGGATTTCGGTGCGCCAGCCCTGCCGTTCCGCATAACGCAGATACATGCGCAACAGATCTCCCGCGAACAGCGCGGCCTCGTCACCACCGGTGCCGGCGCGCACTTCCAGGTAGAGATTGGCCTCGTCGCGCGGGTCGGCCGGGATCAGGAGCGCCTGCAAACGCTCGTCGAGATCCTGCGCTTGGTTCTCGAGACGCGCGATCTCGTCGCGCGCCAGCTCGCGCAAGTCGGCATCGGCGAGCATCGCGCGCGCGTGCTCCAGCTCGCGCGCATTGCGCCGGCTTGCGGCCAGCGTTTCGGCCAGCGGTTGCAGTTGCGCGTATTCGCGCGAGAGATCGCGGAAGCGCGACGGATCGGAAGCGACTTCCGGTTCGGCCAGCAATGCGCCGATTTCCTGATGGCGCTCGGCCAGCCGCTCCAGCCGGGCGCGCAGGGCGGGATTCATCGGGCTCGATCGCTGTCGTTGTCGAACAAGCGCGCCGCGGCATCCAGCAACGCGCTGTCGCCGGTCTGCGCGGCTTCGCGCAGGCGCAC
>DASXWZ010000182.1:0-10072 GCA_036503375.1 Rhodanobacteraceae bacterium
CGCAGGGCAGCGGCGCGCAATCCCGGAACGGCGCAGGCAAGAACCAGACCTCGAAGGCATCGCCTTCGCAGCAGAACCGGAACGGCGAATCGGGCCAGTCGTTGGCGCAGAACCAGCGCGCGCAGGCCGGTGCCAATTCCGGCGGCGGGCGCGATTCCGGCCAGGCCGACAGCGCGGCGGGCAAGCCGAGCGGCGGCGACCAGCGTAGCGGCGATACCGGCGCGTCGCTCGCCGAGGATGCGCAGCAGCGCGCACAGGCACGGCAAGCGCAGCAGGTGCTGCGGCAGGAGTTGGCGCGGCGCGGCGTGAAGCCGGGTTCGAAACCCGGTGCGCAGGGTGCGTACGCGCTGGGTACGGCCGGACCGAAGGAGGACGGCAAATTCGATCCACAGCAACGCGCGATGCTGGACGCGGTGCCGGATGAACCCGGTGCGCTGTTGCGGCGCAAGTTCCTGCTGGAATGGCAACGCCGCCACGGACAGGCGCCGGACGACGACCAATGAGACTGCGCCTCGTGCCGCTGCTGATGTTGTGTCTCGTCGCGCTGACCGCGCGCTCCGCCGGGCCGGCTGCCGGGTCATCTTCCGGATTGCACGCCTTCCTCGATCGCGATCACGCCGCGTTGGGCGACACCGTGACCTTGAACATCGAGGGCGCGGATGCGCTGTCCGGCGCGCCGGATCTGTCGCCGCTGCAAAAGGATTTCGACGTGCTGGGCACGTCCAGCTCCAGCAAGGTTCAGATCGTCAACGGCGCCTCGCAGGCCTCGACGCAACTCGGGATCGCGCTGCGGCCCAGACACGCCGGTACGCTGACCATTCCGTCGCTGCGGATCGGCAACCGGCAGACGCAACCGCTCAGCCTGCAGGTGACTCCGGCGCCGGCAGGCGCGCTCGGCAAGGCCGGCGATCCGGCGTTTCTGGAAGCTGGCGTCGATTCCGGCGCGCCTTATGTCGGCCAGCAGATCGTCTACACATTGAAGTTGTTCTACGCAGGCAATCTCACTGGAGGACAACTGGAAGATCCGCAGGTCGACGGCGCACAAGTGATCCACTTGAACGGGGACACGCGTTACCAGACCACGCGCGGCGGGCAGACGTATCAGGTGGTCGAACGGCATTACGCGCTGATTCCGCAGCGCGCCGGGCGGATCGTGGTGCGCGGACCGACGTTTCTGGGGCAGATGCTTTCGCAGAATCGCAACGATCCCTTCGACAGTTTCTTCGATGACGGCACGCCGGTGCAGGCGCGCGCGGACGACGTCGCGCTGGATGCGCGCGCAGTGCCCGCGAACGCCGGCACGCCATGGCTGCCCGCGCAATCGGTGCAGCTGAAACTGACGGGGTTGCCAAAAGACGGGCGCATCAAAGCCGGCGAACCGCTGACGCTCACGCTCGCCGTCGAAGCGATCGGCACCAGCGCGTCGCGTCTGCCGCAGCCGCAACTGCCGTCGCTGGACGGCGCGCGCGTGTATCCGGATCAGACACAGGACACCGTGCGCGACGACGGCCGGTGGCTGCACGCCACGCGTACGCGCAGCTTCGCGATCGTACCCAATCGTGGCGGCAGGCTGACGATTCCGTCGGTCACGCTGAACTGGTGGAACGTGGCCATCGATCGTCCGGAGCAGGCGCGCTTGCCTGCTCATGCTCTGGCTGTCAGCGGTGGTGCGGCGACGACCACGCAATCGCCGGCCGGCACGTCTGGCCGCGCTTCAGCGAATGCGAATGGATCAAATTTGACGGCGATGAACGGCAGCGGCAATTCGGTGGCAGCGATGTGGCGCGGCATCGCGGTCGCGAGCATCGCGCTTTGGCTGATCGCCCTGACCGCGCTCGCGTGGTGGTGGTTGGCGCGGCGCGCCAGTCCGATGCGAGGAAAATCGGACGATCGCAATGCAAGTCGCGGTCCGTTGCGCAGGCGCACGCTGGAGGCGGCGAAGCGCGGTGACGCTGCGGCATGCGAGCGGGCGTTGCTTGAGTGGGCGCGCAACGAGCGGCCCGGTGTCCACAATCTCGGTGCCTTGAGGGATGAGTTGACCAATCTGGCGCAGGTGGAAACGCTGGATCGATTGCAGCGCGCGCGCTGGAAAGGCGGCGATGCGGATGCATGCGATTCGGTGGCGAAGGCGTTCGCGCACGGATTCTCCTGGCGCGATCCAGAACATGAAAAGCGCGGGCGCGAGGGGCTGCCGCCTCTCTATCCGCAAAAGCGGTGAGCGGCGCCGTCATCGAGTGCCGTTTCAATTTTCGACTGCAACGTGCAGCCGTTGCGCCGCTTCGCGCCATGCGTTGGCCATCCCCGCATCGAACGCGCAGAGCACGATCCGATGCGGCGTGCGGGTCAGCGCACTCTCTTCCGCCAGCACGCTCAGTGCGACCGCCGCGGCCGCATCGCGCGGATAGCCGTACACACCGCAACTGATCGCGGGAAACGCGATGCTGTCGATGCCGTGCTCGCGCGCCAGTGCCAGTGAGTTGCGATGGCAGGCCGCGAGCAGCGATGGCTCATCGGCATCGCCGCCATGCCATACCGGCCCGACCGTGTGGATCACGAAACGCGCGGGCAGATCGAAGCCTTCTGTAATGCGCGCTTCGCCGGTCGGGCAGCGCACGCCGGGATGCATTTCGGCAATCGCCCGGCATGCGGCCAGCAGTCGCGGGCCGGCGGCGCGATGGATCGCACCGTCGACGCCGCCACCCCCGAGCAAACTTTCATTCGCCGCGTTGACGATCGCGTCGACGCGCAGCGTGGTGATGTCGGCTTGCAGTATTTCGATCAAGCGGAACGCTGTTTCAGCAGGTCGCGGATTTCGGTCAGCAGCACCACGTCGGCAGGCGGCGCAGGCGGAGCCACATCCTTCTTCGGCACCACGCGTTCCAGCAGCTTGATCACGATGAAGATCGCCAGCGCGATGATCAGGAAGGTGATGATGGTGTTGATGAAGGTGCCGTAGTTGATCGCCACGACCTGCTTGGGATCGGGCGAGTCCTTGAGGATCCATTTGAGGCTGGAGAAATCGATCCCGCCGATCAACAGGCCGATGGGCGGCATGATGATGTCAGCGACCAGTGAGCTGACGATCTTGCCGAATGCGCCGCCGATGACCACCGCCACGGCCAGATCGACCACGTTGCCGCGCATGATGAAAGCCTTGAAATCGCTGGCGAAGCTCATCGTGCAACCCTCCTTACCGGATGAATTCCCCCTGTCACGTGCAGCGCGTCGACTCTAACGCAACGTTTCCCGCTGCACCTGAACGCCTCGCTTCAAACGATGCGGCCCTCCAGCACGGCCACGCCTTGCAATTCAGCGCGAAAATGATCGCCGCGCTGCAACGGGCCCACCCCCGCGGGCGTGCCGGTGAAAATCAGATCGCCGGGTTTCAATTCGAACAGCGTCGACAGTTCTGCAATGACGTCGGCGACCTGAAAGATCATGTCGGCGATGTCCGTTTGCTGGCGCGTTTCGCCGTTCACCTGCAACGACAATCGCGCGCGCGCGGGGTGACCGATTTCGCTCGCCGCGCGCAGCGCCGAAACCGGTGCGGACGCATCGAACCCTTTGGCAATATCCCACGGCAGGCCTTTCGCCTTCGCGGCTGCCTGCAAGTCGCGGCGCGTGAGGTCCAGGCCCACGCCATAGCCGAACACGCAATCCGGCGCGTGAGCCGCATCGATGTCGCGGCCGCCGCCGTGCAGCGCGACGACCATTTCCACCTCGTGGTGCAATTCCTTCGTCGCGGAGGGATACGGCACGTCGCCACCCATCGGCACGATTGCATCCGCCGGTTTCAGGAAGAACACCGGCTGCGCACGGCTGATGGCTTCGGCGCCCATTTCCTTCGCGTGCTCCGCGTAATTGCGGCCGATGCAGTAGATGCGGCGTACCGGGAAAAGTGCCACGCCGCCGTGCACGGGCAATGCGGGAATCTCACCGGGATGGATCACATAAGGCATGGCTGCATCTCGCAAAGCGCGCATCCTAGCAGTGGGGCGGATGACACCTGTCAAACGCGACATCTGATGCGCGCGCCTGCCTTGGGCGCGTATCGAAGCTTAAGCTGTGGCAGACTCGCACGCTCGGAAATGGCTCCGGGGGACGATTTGGACGACCACGGCGACCTGCTGAAACAACTGCGGATCGAGCGCGGGCAGCGCGAGGACGACGGCGTGCGCCAGGCGCGCTGGCCGTGGATCGTCGCAGCGTTGGTCGTGCTGGTGCTGATCGCGGCGGGGATCGCCTTTTTCCTGTTGCGCTCCCAGCCAGTGGAGGTGCAGACCGCCACGGCCATCGCTCCGGCCTCCGCCGGGGACAGCGCGGTCGTGCTGCAGGCGACCGGCTACGTGGTGGCGCGCCGCGAGGCCACCGTTTCCGCGCAGATCACCGGCACCTTGACGCAGGTGCTGATCGAGGAAGGCGAGCACGTCAGGAAGGATCAGGTATTGGCGCGGCTGGAGGACAGCAGCTACGAGGCCGCGCTGGATGCGGCCAAGGCGCAGTACGCCGCGGCGCAGGCGCAGGCGGGGCAGGTGCAGGCGCAATTAAACCAGTCGCAGCACGACGCGCGGCGGCTGGACGCGATCGCCGCGCGCGGCCTGGTTTCCAAGCAGTCCGCCGAGCAGGCGCGCACCCAGGTCGCGACCGGCCGCGCGTCCCTGCTGGCCGCGCAAAAGAACGCGCAGGCGGCGGCGGCGCAAGTGCACTCGGCGCAAGTCGCCTACGATTACACCTTCGTGCGCGCGCCGTTCGACGGCGTGATCACCGACAAGGCCGCGCAAGTCGGGGAAATCGTTTCGCCGTTGTCTGCCGGCGGCGGGTTCACGCGCACGGGCGTGGCGACCATCGTGGACATGGATTCGCTGGAAGTGGACGTGGACGTCAACGAGTCCTACATCAGCCGCGTCGTGCCGGACATGCCGGCGGAAGCGGTGCTGGACGCGTATCCGGACTGGAAAATCCCCGCGCACGTGATCGCGATCATTCCCAGCGCGGACCGCAGCAAGGCCACGGTGAAGGTGCGCGTGGCGCTGGACAGGAAGGACCCGCGCATCATTCCGGAAATGGGCGTGCGCGTTTCTTTTCTGGAAAAGCATTCGGGCAATGCGCAGCCGATCGCCGGGGTGCTGGTGCAGAAAGACGTGATCGCACAGCGCGACGGGCACGACGTGGTGTTCGTGGTGGATGGCGATCGCGCGAAGCAGACGCAGGTGAGGCTCGGCGCGGATTTCTCCGACATGAAGCAGGTGACGTTCGGCTTGGCCGCCGGCGCGCAGGTGGTGAAGGCGCCGTCGGCGGAGTTGAACGATGGCGAGAAGGTGAAGGTGGCACGCAGCAACGATTGATCGCCATCCATGGCAACTGGATCCCGGCCATCCGTGGCCGGGATGACGACGGGAACGCGAGGAAGAAATCATGAATGCAGCAGTCGCAGAAGTGCAGGGCAGCAACCAGCCGCTGGTGCAGATCCGCAATCTGTCCAAGGTGTACGAGCGCGGCAAGCAGAAACTCGAGGTGCTGCACCACATCGACCTCGACATCGCGCGCGGCGATTTCTTCGCGTTGATGGGGCCGTCCGGTTCCGGCAAGACCACGCTGCTCAACATGATCGGCGGGCTGGACTCGCCGACCGACGGCAGCCTCAGCGTGGACGGCAAGCGCATCGACCAGATGGGCGAGGGCCAGCTCGCGCGCTGGCGCGCCAGCAACGTCGGCTTCGTGTTCCAGTTCTACAATTTGATGCCGGCGTTGTCGGCGCAGAAGAACGTCGAGCTGCCGCTGCTGCTGACGAAACTTTCCGGTTCGCAGCGCAGGAAGAACGCATCGATCGCGCTGCAACTGGTCGGACTTGCGGACCGCGCGACCCACAAGCCGAGCGAACTATCCGGCGGTCAACAGCAGCGCGTCGCGATCGCGCGCGCGATCGTTTCCGATCCCACCTTGCTGGTCTGCGACGAACCGACCGGCGATCTCGACCGTCAATCCGCGGAAGAAGTACTGACGCTGCTGCAGCGGTTGAACCGCGAGCACGGCAAGACCATCGTGATGGTCACGCACGATCCCAAGGCCGCCGAGTACGCCTCGCATACGTTGCATCTGGACAAGGGCACGCTGGTGGAGCAGGGAATGACCGGATAACGATCGCGTTTGCTCGTCATTCCCGCGAAAGCGGGAATCCAGCGACTTTGCCTTTTTAACGGCATGCATAAAAAGCAGCCAGCGGTCTACATTCTGGCAAACGAACGCAATGGAACGTTGTATATCGGCGTTACCAGCGATTTGATACAGCGTATCTGGCAACACCGCAACGACGTGGTCGATGGTTTCAGCAGACGATATAGAACGCACAAACTGGTCTATTTCGAACAACACGCATCGATGGAAGCGGCCATTGTCCGCGAGAAGCAAATCAAAAAATGGAATCGCGCATGGAAGCTGGAGTTGATTGAAAAACACAATCCTTACTGGCGCGATTTGTATTTGTCGATCCTTGACGGGACGGAAAACAAAGACACTGGATTCCCGCTTTCGCGGGAATGACGGGGAAAACCATGAAATACTTCCACCTGATCTGGGCCGCGCTGATGCGGCGCAAGACCCGCACGATCTTCACCATGCTGTCGGTGCTGGCGGCGTTTCTGCTGTTCGGCCTGCTGAATTCCGTGCGCGTGGCGTTCAACTCGGGCAGCAAGAGCGTGGCGGGCGTCGATCGCCTGGTCGTGACCTCGCGCTATTCGATCATCCAGGGGCTTCCGCAGGCGCTGCAAGGGCAGATCACCAGCATCCCGGGCGTGAAGCTGGTGGATCACGCCAACTGGTTCGGCGGCATCTACCAGGATCCCAAGAATTTCGTGCTGAGTTTCGCGGTCGGTCCGCACTACATCGACCTGTTTCCGGAAATCGAATTGCCGGCAGAGCAGCGCCAGGCCTGGGATGCGGACCGCACCGGCGCCGTGGTGGGGGAGGCGCTGGCCGCGCGCTACCACTGGAAGATCGGCGACAAGGTCCCGCTGCAATCGACGATCTTTCCGCAGAAGAACGGCGACAAGACCTGGCCGTTCGAGATCGTCGGCATTTTCAAGGAGAACAAGAACGGCGCCAACGGCCTGGATCAGGTGTTCTTCTTCCACTGGAAATATTTCGAGGAAGCCAACGGTTTCGGCGGCCACGATGTCGGCTGGTACGTGCTGAAACTCACCGACCCGAAACAGGGCGACCGGGTGGCGCACGCGGTGGACGCGCTCTCGGCCAATTCCGATCACGAAACCAAGACGCAGACAGAGAGCGCTTTCAACGCTTCGTTCGCCAAGCAGATCGGCGATATCGGATTGATCGTCGGTGCGATCATGGCGGCGGTGTTCTTCACGCTGATCCTTCTGACCGGCAACACCATGGCGCAGGCAGTGCGCGAGCGCATCCCGGAACTGGCCGTGCTGAAGACGATCGGCTTCACCGGCCGCGGCGTGCTGGCGCTGGTGCTGGGCGAATCGGTACTGCTGTTGCTGATCGGCGGCGTGATCGGCATGGCGCTGGCGGCCATCGTCGCGCCGGGCGTCAGCAAGGGCAGCGGCGGCATGGTGCAGTTGCCGCCCGTGGGTGCCAGCAACTGGTTGCAGGGCATCATCGTGATGATCGTGATCGGCGTCGTGGTCGGCGTGCTGCCCGCGCTGCGCGCCATGCGGTTGAAGATCGTCGACGCGCTGGCGGGACGCTGAGGAAACGACAATGAAAAAATTCATGTTCGGGCTGGGCATGTTCGCGATCGTGGTCGCGTGGCTGATCGTGTGGACCGCCCTGCCGTGGTTCGCGATCCTTGCTCTGGTCATCCTGCTCGGCGCGTGGCTGGCGTTCACCCGCGCCGGACGCCGGACGCTTTCGGTCACGCGCGTCGGCTTGAGCACCTTGACGCAACGGCTGGGTTCGTCATCGGTGATCGTGATCGGCATCGCCGGCGTGGTCGGCGTACTGGTGGCGATGCTCGCGATGGGCGAAGGGTTCCAGACCACGCTGCGGCAGACCGGCAGCGACGACACCGCTATCGTGCTGCGCGGTGGCTCGCAGGCGGAACTGAACTCGGTGTTGTCGCGCGACAACATCGACCTGATCGAGCAGAAACCCGGCGTGGCGCACGATGCGCAGGGCCACCCGATCGCCTCGGCGGAACTGGGCGTGATCGCCAACCTGCCGAAGAAGGACGATCCCACGATCGAAGCCAATGTGCCTATCCGCGGCGTGGGCGAGGAAGCTTGGACGCTGCACCCCAAAGTGAGGATCGTCGAAGGCCGCAAGTTCAAGCCCGGTCTGCGCGAACTGGATGTGGGGCAAGGCGCGCAGCGGCAGTTCGCCGGGCTGGAGATCGGCAAGCAATTGCGGCTCTCGGGACAGGAATGGACCGTGGTGGGCGTGTTCGCATCGAATGACGCGTACGAATCGGAATTGTGGGGCGACGTGGAATCCGTGGCCTCGGCCTATCGCCGCGGCAGCAGCCGGCAGTCTGTGACGGTGAAACTGGCGCAGCCTTCCGCATTCGACCAGTTCAAGGCTGCGCTGACGAGCGATCCCACCTTGAAGGTGGACGTCAGCACCACCCGCGATTATTTCAACAAGCAGTCGGAAGGCCTGACCAAGGTGATCCGCGTGGTCGGCATCACGGTCGGCGTGATCATGGCGATCGGTGCGATTTTCGGTGCGCTCAATACCATGTTCGCCGCGGTCGCCACGCGCGCGCGCGAAATCGCCACCCTGCGTGCGCTCGGATTCCGTGGCCTGCCGGTGGTGGTGTCGGTGATGCTGGAAACGATGCTGCTGGCGCTAGCCGGCGGCGTGCTCGGCGCGCTGGTCGTCTGGCTGATCTTCAACGGCTACACGGCATCCACGCTCGGGTCCAATTTCAGCCAGTTGGTGTTCCAGTTCCGCGTCACGCCGCAACTGCTGTGGACCGGCGTCAAATGGGCACTGGCGATCGGCTTCATCGGCGGCTTGTTTCCGGCGGTGCGCGCGGCGAGGTTGCCGGTGACGACTGCGCTGCGGGAGCTGTGAGTTATCCTAGCCAGCTTGCTGGGAGGGGATCTCAATCTTCTCGTCATTCCGGCGAAAGCCGGAACCCAGTTTGCTTTTCTGCAAGATCGCTTCGGTTCCGCTCCGCTGCCGCGAACGTGTCAATGAGGGTCAACCGTGAAATTCATCCACGTGATCACGATTGTCATATTGGCCGTTTGCGCTATTTCTGCGCTGATCCACTTAGGCGCCGATGTTTTTGTTTCACGAAAGTTTGATCAATTCAGTTTGATTTATTTAGTTGGTTTTGTCGTGTTGAGTAGCACGATCTACATCCTGCGTGATAGGTTTTTGAAGAAAAGTGGACAGGTAACTGCCGGTCCAAAATGATGGCCAGCGCAGATGATCTCCTCGAATATTTCTTTTGCGCTCCGCGCATTGGTGTAACTAGAGGAGTCTCCACGGCACGAATATCGCCGCCAGGATCAGGATGAACAGCGTCCACTTGGCGGCGTAATAGAGCTTGCGGTTGCGTGTCTTCAATGCCTTGCCCACGCGCCGGATCGTGTAGACGTACTTGAAGATGCGGTTGATGCCGCCGGTGCGGTCGCCTTCCATGTTCGGTGCGGAGCCCGCGGCCAGGAAATGACGCGCGACGAAGCGGTTCAGCGCCTGCGCCCAGCGGTATTTCATCGGACGCTCGACATCGCAGAACAGGATGATGCGATTCTCGTTCGTCTCGTTCGCGGCCCAGTGGATGTAGGTCTCGTCGAACAGCACGCCCTGTCCGTCGCGCCAACTGTAGGGTTCGTCGTCCACGCGGATCCAGCAGCGGTCGTCGTTGGGCGTGATCAACCCCAGGTGATAGCGCATCGAACCGGCGTAGGGGTCGCGATGCTTGCCGAGATTGCTGCCCGGCGGCAGCTCGGCGAACATTGCAGCCTTCACGTTGGGCGCGGCGCGCAGCAGTTGCACGGTGCGCGGGCACAATTGCAATGCGGACGGATGCGGCGCGTCGTCGTACCACTTCAAATAAAAGCGCTTCCCGCCGGTGCTAAAAAAAGAATCGAAGCCG
>DASXWZ010000183.1:0-5482 GCA_036503375.1 Rhodanobacteraceae bacterium
CCCGATGGGCGACACCGGCCTCACCGGCCGCAAGATCATCGTCGACACCTACTGCGGCGCGGCTCCGCACGGCGGCGGCGCGTTCTCGGGCAAGGATCCCACGAAGGTCGACCGCTCGGCGGCGTACGCGGCCCGGTACGTGGCCAAGAACATCGTCGCCGCGGGCCTGGCCGACCGCTGCGAATTGCAGGTGAGCTACGCGATCGGCGTGGCCGAGCCGACTTCGATTTCGGTCACCACCTTCGGCACCGGCAAGATTTCCGACGACAAGATCGAGAAGCTGGTTCGCAAGCATTTCGACCTGCGCCCGTACGGCATCATCAGGATGCTCGACCTGATCCATCCGATCTACCAACCGACCGCGGCCTACGGGCACTTCGGGCGCAAGCCGTTCAAGCACACCTACAAGTGGACGGAGACGGAAAAGGGCAAGAAGGTGACGAAGTCCGAAGCCGCCACCGCGTTTTCATGGGAGCAGACCGACCGCGCCGAGGAATTGCGCAAGGCCGCCAGGCTCAAGTAGAACCATTGCATGCGGCGGCGCGATGGCGCCGTCGCGCTTCGCCGAGGGGCGCTGCGACCGGACGACGGCCAGGCTCGACGAAGTTTTCACTTCAACTGCGCCCGTTAGCGAGTCGATCCGACTCACACGACGGAGCAAACTCATGAACGCTGTCGCCAAAGAACCCGCAACGCAAGACTACAAGGTGCGCGATCTTTCGCTGGCCGAACTCGGCCGCAAGCGCATCGGCATGGCCGAAGAGGAAATGCCTGGCCTGATGCAGATCCGCGCGCGCTACGCGCCACAGCAGCCGCTGAAAGGCGTGCGCGTCACGGGATCCTTGCACATGACCAAGGAAACCGCGGTGCTGATCGAGGCGCTGAAAGCCCTGGGCGCTTCAGTGCGCTGGGCTTCCTGCAACATCTTCTCGACGCAGGACGACGCCGCCGCCGCGATCGCGGCCGCCGGCATTCCGGTGTTCGCGTGGAAAGGCGAAACGCTGGAAGAGTATTGGGATTGCACGCTGGATGCGCTGACGCATCCGGGCATGCGCGGCCCCGAGCTGATTGTGGACGATGGTGGCGATGCGACGCTGCTGATCCACAAAGGCGTCGAGATGGAAGACGGCGACAAGTGGGTGGACTCGCCCGGTGCCAACCACGAGGAACAGGTCATCAAGGATCTGTTGAAGAAGACGCGGGCGGAGCGCCCCGGTTTCTGGAAGAAGGTCGCGAGCGAGTGGCGCGGCGTGTCCGAGGAAACCACCACCGGCGTGCATCGTCTCTACCAGATGATGGAAGCCGGCAAGCTGCTGGTGCCGGCGATCAACGTCAACGACTCGGTGACCAAATCCAAGTTCGACAACCTCTACGGCTGCCGCGAATCGCTGGCGGACGGCATCAAGCGCGCGACCGACCTGATGGTGGCCGGCAAGGTGGCCGTGGTGTGCGGCTATGGCGATGTCGGCAAGGGCAGCGCGCATTCGCTGAAAGGTTTCGGCGCGCGCGTGATCGTCACCGAGATCGATCCGATCAACGCATTGCAGGCGGCGATGGAAGGTTTCCAGGTCGCGACCGTCGAGGATACGCTTGGGCTAGGCGACGTCTACGTCACCACCACCGGCAACCGCGACGTGATCACGCTGGAGCACATGCAGCGCATGAAGAACCACGCGCTGGTGTGCAACATCGGCCACTTCGACAACGAAATCCAGGTCGATCGCCTGCAACAGAATGCGAAGCGCGAGAACATCAAGCCGCAGGTCGACCGCTACGTGTTCCCGGACGGGAAGTCGATCTACCTGCTGGCCGAAGGCCGCCTGGTGAACCTCGGCTGCGCGCACGGCCATCCCGCGTTCGTGATGTCCAATTCGTTCTCCAACCAGACGCTGGCGCAGATCGACTTGTGGGCCAACAGGGCCAAGTACGAGAAGACCGTCTATCGCCTGCCCAAGAAACTCGACGAGGAAGTCGCGCGCCTTCATCTGGAACAGATCGGCGTGAAACTGACTCGACTGACGCAGGAACAGGCCGATTACCTCGGCGTGCCGGTGGAAGGGCCATACAAGGCCGAGCATTATCGGTACTGAGCGTGCCGCTGATGTCCACGCCGTTCCAAGTAGAGCGCCTCGATCACCTCGTGCTCGCGGTGAGCGATCCCGAAGCCACGCTGGCGTTCTACCAGCGTGTGCTCGGGATGCGCCGCATCGAGTTCGGCGCCGGAAGGCTGGCGCTCGGCTTCGGCGACCAGAAGATCAACATCAAGCAGTGGACGCCGGAACTCGCTTCCGTACCTTGTGAAGCAGCCCGGCCCACGCCGGGTTCCGCAGATCTGTGCTTCACGACCGCCACGCCGGTCGAAGCGGTGATGCAGCACTTGCAAGCGTGCGGCGTGGCGCTCGACGGTCCGGCGCCGGTGGAGCGCACCGGCGCACGGAGGCGTTTGCGATCTGTGTATTTCCGCGATCCCGACGGCAATCTCATCGAAGTCTCGAACGAGCTGGAAACAGCATGACCACGATCTCGCTCGAATTCTTCCCGCCCAAGACCGACGAGCAGCGCGCGCAGCTGGAGCGCGCGCTGCCGCGGCTGAAGGCGCTCGCGCCGGAATACGTCAGCGTCACCTTCGGCGCGGGCGGCTCGACATTGACGCACACGCCGCGCACGGTACAGCACCTGCGCGAGACGCACGCGCTGGAAGTGGCGCCACACGTGTCCTGCATGGGCGGTTCGCGCGAGGAGATCGGCGCGCTGCTCACTCACTACAAGGCGATGGGATGCACGCGCATCGTCGCGCTGCGCGGCGACCTGCCTTCCGGCATGGCCACGCCGGGCGATTTCCGCTACGCCAGTGAACTGGTGGATTTCATCCGGCGCGAGCACGATGGTTTCTTCCACATCGAAGTCGCCTGCTATCCGGAATGCCATCCGCAATCCGAGCACGCCCAGTCCGATCTGAAACATTTCAAGGCGAAAGTGGACGCCGGCGCGAACGGCGCGATCACGCAATACTTCTACAACGCCGACGGTTATTTCCGTTTCGTGGATGAAGCGCGCAGGCTGGGCGTCACCATTCCGATCGTGCCGGGCGTAATGCCGATTTCCAACTTCGCGCAACTGCGGCGTTTCTCGGACCTGTGCGGCGCGGAAATTCCGCGTTGGATCGGCAAGCGCATGGCGGCCTACGGCGACGATGCCGATTCCATCCGCGAATTCGGCGCGGACATCGTCGCGTCGTTGTGCCAACGTTTGCTGGAAGGCGGTGCGCCTGGCCTGCACATCTACACGCTCAATCGCGCGCGCGCGACGATGTCGATGCTGGAACGGCTGCAGGGTTGAGCCGCCGAACGCATCACGTCTCGCGCACGTCTGCGACGGCTAGACTGAAGCGATGCGATTCGTTCTGCTGCCGGGCCTGGCGTTGCTGGCGCTCCTTTGCGTGATGCGTCCCGCACACGCACAGGTACACCGCTGTATGGGCGCCAATGGCGAGCCCGCGTTCACCGACCAGCCCTGCGGCACGCAGGAGCCTTCGGTCGGCGTGGCCGATTCGGCGAACGGCGTCGCCCCGGCCGACACGGGCGTGACGAACAATGCCGACGGGGCGCAGAGCGCCGGCACGAATGCAGCGTGTCCCCGCTCTCCGCAAGCGTTGCGCGAACGCATCGCGCTGGCGTTCAATGGCGATGATCCGAACGCGCTGGCCGGCCTGATCGACTGGCGCGGTTACGACCGGCATGGCGCGAACGCGCGGATGCGGGAGTTCGAACACTGGTTGAAGGAGCCACTGATCGGTGTCGAATTCATCGGTCCGCCCGACCCGTCCGGTGCCCTGCCCGGCGACGCCGATTACACCGCGCCCGATCCATGGGGCGTCACCGTGCTGACGCAACCGCACGGTGAGGATTTCACCCAGTCGCGAAACTTCGGCGTGATGCAGCGCGGCGGATGCTGGTGGTTGAGCTTCTAGTCACTCGGCAAGCAATTGCGCGATCAATTCCTCGTGCCGCCCGCATCCGGGCGCGCGACCCGCGCGCACGGCGTGCACGATCGATTGCAGTTGCGCGACGGCCTTGTCGAAATCGTCGTTGACGATCACGCAATCGAATTCGTGCGCGTGCGAGATCTCCATGCGCGAGGCAGCCAGTCGCCGTTCGATCGTCGCTTCGGAGTCGGTGGCCCTCGCGCGCAGTCGGCGCTCAAGCTCACTACGCGAAGGCGGCAGGATGAAAATCGACACGCACGCACCCGCCACCGCGCGCACCTGACGCGCGCCCTGCCAATCGATTTCCAGCAGCACGTCGCGGCCTGCGGCGAGGATCGGCTCTACCGCCGTGCGTGCCGTGCCCTTGCGATCGCCGTGAACCACCGCGTATTCGTAGAAATCGCCCTGCGCCGCCATGCGGTCGAACACGTTGGGCGTGACGAAATGGTAATGCTTGCCATCGGATTCGCCCGGCCGCGGCGCGCGATCGGTATAGGAAATCGACAGCACGATCCCCGGCTCACGCGCCAGCAGTGCGTTGACCAACGTCGACTTGCCCGCGCCCGATGGTGCGGCGACGACGAACAGCGTGCCGGAATCGCGCGCGGCGCTCATTCGATGTTCTGGACCTGCTCGCAGAGCCGATGCGTAGACAATTGATGCATAGCAATTCTCCGCTTTGCTTAAATGACGTAGCTACAAGAGTGGGTACGAGCGCACTTTCGCTGCCCGGATCAAACCGGGTTCCACACCCGCGAGCAATCGTTGCCGCGAACGAGGAAGCGGTCAAGCATAGTGATTCTTGCAGACAGATGTCTTCCGCACTGAAAGTAAAACGGCGCGGGCAAGCGCGGCGGCGGAAGTTAAGTGCTGTATTACTCGAGCATCCGATGCGGCGGCTTCGGTGTTGTCACATGGGGTGTTTTTTTGCCGGCGTCGGAGCCGGGGAGCCGTCCGACCAAGTGCGAACGGGAATGAAGGCAACCGTCGATTCCATTGCGCTGCCCTCCTTTCCGATAATGGGTGAGCCATCCTTGTTCATACCCCAATTGTCGGCCTGGCCGTGCGGGAGGAAAAACATGACATGAGGGACCCACGGCCCTCCGGCGGCATCGCCAAGATAGCCCGCCTTTGACAACATGAACGAAAAGGCGCCGACCTCGGGAGCTTTGAAGGTGTGACTGGCGAACGCGGCCCTGGTTTTTTCGATCAGCTCCTGTTTGGTGGCGCCGGCAAGGACCCACTCCGTGCGCTTGAGGTATTTGGGCAGCTCGGAGCGCACAGCCGGCGGGTTGAAGCAGTCAGGCCCACGTATTTTGGGATTCCAGAACTCGGGGGCATCGAAATCCGCATCCCAAGAACGTTCGACCAGACACACGAAGCCATTCCTGCCTTTCACGGCCGTCTCGTAGCCGTGAATTCCGAGTACGAGCACCTGAGCATCCCCGGAGATCGACGGCGGCGCAGCACTTCGCGCCAGTGCGATTTCATCCGCGC